>JASFGJ010000120.1:0-9052 GCA_050123815.1 Desulfobacteraceae bacterium | reverse complement strand
TCCAGTTGGCCGCGCCGTCGGCGCTGAAGCTGTACCTGGCCATCAACCGCTTGAGTTCTGCGGCCGGCAATTTGCTCAATCCTTTTGCGGCTTTCTCCAGCGATTCGTATTCGGCTTTGAATTCTTGCCGGGCGTTTTCAATCTGCTTGAGATCTCGTTGAAGATCCTTGGCCAGCGCCTGCGTTTCGGCGGCAGAGCCCAACAGATCGCCCAAACCCTTAGCGGAGCCTTTTATCGCTTTGGCGCGGGTTTCATATTCTGAAAGTGCTTGTTGATCCGGCAGCGTTTTTAGCTTTTTCTGCCATTGTGTCGCAGCGGATTCGATCTTCGATTCAAGCGCCTGAATTTGTTTGACAGACTTTAGCGGCTCGCGCGCCAGGATCTCATCAGCGTTTGGCACCGATATCAGCGGCAGGTTGCCGGTACCGCATAAATCGGCCATCCAGCCGGGCTGGGCGTCGGATGCATTGCCGCTTGAGCCGGCCTTGGTTTTTGGCTGATCGATCGCCCCGGAAGTCTTGCGCGGTGTATTGAGCCGCAGGCCTTCAACCCTCAGGTCGTCGATGATCACTTTGCGCTGAATTAACGCCGGTAGCTGCAAAGCGGCGTGCAGATAAGTGAATTCCACACTGTTGGTCATTGGTCGGTCAGGATCGGTGACCGCCATGCCCCAGATGCCAATACCGGCTGGAAAAAGGGTTACATCGGCTTTGGCCACATCCACTTTTGCCCCTACGGCCTTCGTGCCCGCAGTCTCGATCGCCTTTTTTGCCACCCAGTCCACGGCTGCGAACCAGATCACCGCCAGTACGGCGACAAGAATGATAAACGCCGCCAAACCTCTCCAGCGAATCCATTTTATCATGAGGCACCCCCGAAGCCTGAGATGGTCTGATAGACTTCGTAAAGTTTGCTGGCTTTAAAGAATTTCATCACGCGGGTTCTGTTGACCCAGGCCAGCAAATGCTCACGGTACTTTAACACCAGGACTTTGATGATGATGAAAACCGGGATGAATGCGGCTAGAGAGACCAGCAGGCTTCCCATCACGATGGTATTGTTCAGGTGTGCCGGGCGGAACCAGACGGTGTTGTACAAGCCGGTCCACATCGATTTCAATCCTTCGGCCGTCAGCACGGCCAATCCGATTTTGTGAAACAGTGGATCGAGTGCAAAGGCAACAGCGGACAATACAATCCACACGACGCTGAAAGTGGATAAATTGACCCGCAATACAAATGCCGCAAGCAGTACCAGAACATTATGCGCTGAAAAAAGCGGGGTCAATGCCATGACCATGGCCAGACAGAATGCAAGGCTGATCTGTCCCGGGTCGGTTTCGGAGTTGAGAACTTTTAGGGTTTTGGCGATCAATTCGATCATAATTCCTCTACAACTATATCAGTGATGTACAGACTACAAGATAATGTTTTTCGCAAGAGAGGGAAAAAGCCGTATTGTCATACCGCGACGACCGACTGTGCCGTCCAAAAAAACATTATCTTGAAGTCCATACATCGGAAAATGGTTGAATTTGGCATTCTTTTACAATGCGAATTGAACAGCTTCAAAGAATCTTTTCGGAAGTGCTTATAGTAAAAACCCTATGATCTCCCGTCAAACAAAATTTAGCCCAAGTTGAGCGATTTTTCGAGGCGAGGTCGACTCAATTCCAGATGCGGCGAATCTTTGCGAACATTCAATGGCGCATGATATCGGCGCAGTTTTAGAGAAAAATCGCTCAACTTGGGCTAAATTTTGGATCGGGTGTTGATGTACCGGGTGGTGCTTCAATCGTCACAAGAGCTGTTTCGACATTTTTGAGGAACGCTGCCGAATTGGTTCGTAGGGGATCTTGGAGCAATGCTATGGCATACAAATCAGCATCAATCTGTGACGTAGCTCACATTTTTGAAGAAAAATCGATTTTTTCCCAACAGCGGTGTGGAAAGTCAAGCCAGTATATCGACGCGCAGGCCTGTTGAATTCGGTTGGTGTCGGTTCTCGGCGTTGGCGTTCGCTCCCTTCGGCGTTTGAGAATCCATCAGCGCATTGACTCCGTCCTGGGATTGTGCGGCGCTGTTTTTCTCCATTCGGGCCTGGGCCTCTATCTGCGAGGCTTGGGCGGCAACGGCACGGTCGGTGCTCGACGGCTGTGCCGGCGCCAGGGCGGCTCTTCGAATTTGCTGCATTTTGCGGATAGTCGCTTCAGGTGTGCGTTCCGGTGAGACATCGATCTTGACTTCACCGCCCACTGCGTACATTTTGCCGTCGGGGCCGGTTTGGTATTGATACGTCGCGCCGCCTTGAACAACCGGCCCTCCTGCCGCCATGTGGGCCTGCTCATGGGCCTTGACTTCCAGGTCGCGCTTTTTGAGATCATTCACAACCTGGCGCTGCTCATTTGACAGATCCTGTTCCGATTTGACGGCCTTTTCCATGGTCGGCCCCGCCGGCATTCCGTTCTTTGCTGTTGCAGAAAGTGTTAGGCGATCTGCCGGCATGTCGCCTGATGGTTCGTACGCGTGTTCCGCCGATGGGCCGGCGGGGCTGCCATTGTACCCTGGCTGTCGGTGAAACTTATTGATATTATAAGTTTTATATGTGATTTCCACCTATCGGACCTTTGTATAAAATAGCATCTGTCGTTAATGCTTTCGGCAGGGAAAAGAAAAACTTAAGAAAAAATTAATCGAGATGTTCCAAGATCGCTTGTTCCAGCTCATCGATGCCGCTGTTAAAGAAATGATCGGCCGTTGAAAGAACCGACAATTTAACCGCATCGCACCATTGGGTCAATTGGGATTGAACGCGGCCGACCGGTGCAAACTCATCCGATTTGCCGACGATAACGGCATGCAAACCGGAAATTGCTCGAATATCTGAAAAGTCGAGAAAGGCGACCGGTGGCGCCACCAGCATTATTCGGAATCCGTGGCGTGGATTGTCCTGGGTCCAGCCGGCCAGAACCCATGCACCAAAAGAGTACCCCACCAAATCGAGCTGTTCGATGCCTTGCGATTGCAGGTAGCCTATCGCGCCTTCGATATCCGTGCGCTCTGCGATGCCATGATCGTAATCGCCGCCGCTGCCTCCGGCGCCACGGAAGTTGAATCGCAACGTCGTCAATCCCTTTTGCTGATAGACCAGCGCAATGGTCTGGACAACGTGGTTGTTCATATTACCCCCGTACACCGGGTGGGGGTGAAGGATGATGGCCGCACGCTTTGCATCTCCCTCGTACAGCAGACCCTCTATCGTAACGTTCCGTGCTTCAAAAGTTACACGAGTTTCCATAAATATCCGCCTTCTTTTCAATATCCTAGCTCAAAACCTTCACCCGCTTACCGGCAAACCGGCAAAACCGGCTCAACCGGTCTATTTATCTATTCGCATCACGCGCCGCCGCAATTCATCAAAAACCGTTTCACCCGTGATGTCCGCATCTGCTTCGCCTTTGGCAATTTGCTGCAACCTCTGCAAACCGGCTTTGTCCGAGCTGCTGATAGCGGTATCGATCATTGCCAACCGACCGTGCATCCGGTTGAAAATAACCATCGGCCCGAAAGTGGTCTCGGCACCGCCGGGCTTGCTCAAACGGCCCCAAATCATATGGTGGGCCAGTTGAAACAGCCTGGGCGCTTTTTGATAGCCCAGCAGCTCTGCAAACAGAACGAGGGCTTCCAACAATCCCTCTTCATATTTATTCTTCAAAGCCGCCTGGCCGTCGCGGACCAGGGAATCGATATCATCGGCGGTAAAGGTCAGATCCAGCGTATCGAGTATTTTCGATCGAATCCGATCCACGGTTTCGGCCTTGCGGAAGGCCACAACCGGGGTGTCGTTTAAGATCTTGATGGCATTGCGAATGTTGAGCATCTCTTTTACGGTGGGGCTTTTTCGCATGGCAACGTCTTCGACGGTGGTTCGATAGATTTTCAGTTCGTTGTCCAGAACCATTATCAAGGGCTGTGGTTCGCCGATGTCGATCATGTATAGATTCAGGTCGCGCTCATGCCGATATTTAAACGGGCCCAGTTCGAGCAGGTTCTGCATGGCCTCCAAGTCTGCGCGCTGGCCGCTTTCCGGTGATCCGATCGTGCGCCGCACCTGTTGCGCCAGCCGGTCGACGCGTATTTTTTTCAAGTAATTCTCTCTGAATCCCATGAATCCTCCCTAAAATTTATATACATAACAATATTTTATACTGATACTTGACCGGTTGTCCATTTTTTTGTATAGAATAGCGTTTAATTTGGTATATTTCATAATACCCGCCCATTTCGTGGCAGTCATGCACCAACCCGGTTCTTCAATGGGTCTTTAACCTGTATTGATAAGGATGTTGTTATGGATAATTTTGTTACGCTCTCCTATAATGGAGAAACTTTTAAACTACCGGTCGTGATTGGCAGCGAAGGTGAACGGGCCATCGATATTACCCAGTTGCGCGCAAACACAGGCTTTATCACCCTCGATCCCGGTTATGCCAATACCGGCGCCTGTACAAGTAATATCACTTATATGGATGGGGAAAAAGGAATCCTTCGGTATCGTGGGATTTCGGTCAATGAACTCGCCGAAAAGTCGACCTTCAAGGAGACGGTCTATTTGCTGATTCACGGCCATTTGCCCACTGAAAGACAGCAGAGGGATTTTTCGGTCATGCTCAACGACCACTCTCTCGTGCATGAGGATATGAAAACCTTTTACCAGAATTTTCCCCGGGCATCCCACCCGATGGGCATCCTGTCCGCCATGGTCAACGCCCTGCGCAGTTTCTATCCGGAACTGCAGACCGCCGAAGAGGAGATCGACATGACCGTAACCCGGTTGCTGGCCAAGGTGCGAACCCTGGCGGCGATGTCGTATAAGATTTCCAGGGGGCATACTGTGGTCTATCCGCGACCCGATTTGGCCTATTGTGAGAACTTTTTGAACATGATGTTTGATACACCGGTCAAGCCGTACCGGCTTAAAAAAGAGGTGGTGCGTGCCCTGGAGGTCTTCTGGATCCTGCACGCCGATCACGAGCAGAACTGCTCCACCTCCGCCGTGCGCGTTGTGGGCAGCGGGCGTGTCAACCTCTATGCCGCGATTTCAGCCGGCATTGCGGCTCTGTGGGGCCCGCTGCACGGCGGAGCCAACCAGGCGGTTGTGGAGATGCTCTCCGATATCCATGAAAATGGCGGGGATTATCGCAAGGCAATCGAACGCGCCAAAGATAAAAACGACCCCTTCCGCTTGATGGGTTTCGGACATCGGGTTTACAAAACCTACGACCCCCGCGCCAAGATTATGAAGAAGATGTGCGATAACATGCTCGGTGCCATGAGCGTGAACGATCCGCTGCTGGATATCGCAAAAGAGTTGGAAGAGGTGGCGCTGAAAGATCCATACTTTATCGACCACAATCTCTATCCCAATGTCGATTTTTACAGCGGGATCGTGTTGCGAGCCATCGGCATCCCCACCAACATGTTTACGGTTATGTTTGCCATTGGGCGTCTGCCCGGTTGGATTGCGCAATGGAAAGAGAGCATGGATGATCCGCAATGGCGTATCTGCCGTCCGCGTCAGGTTTACATGGGACCACAATTGAGCCATTACATTCCCATTGAACAGCGAGACTAGAGGCTTAATGATAATTCATTTGGCAAGGCTAGAGGGAGAAAGCTGTATTGTAATACCGCGACGACCGATAACGCAGTCCAAATTAATTATCTTAAAGCCTATAACTGGGATAGACATGTGCTGACAGAGTTGATCGAGGTGGCCGTCCCGTTGCCTTTATACGGGACGTATACCTATCGGGTGCCCCGGCAGATACGAGATACCTTATCCATCGGAATGCGGGTGCTGGTACCGTTCAGGGGAAGGCAATTGACCGGCTTTGTTTTGGGGCCGGGCAAACAGACGCCGGACAAGGTTCGTATCAAACCGATTGCAGACGTGCTGGATCAGATTCCGCTGTTTCCCGCCTCGCTGAGCGACTTTCTGCACTGGGTCGCCGACTACTACATCCATCCCATCGGAGAGGTGATCCGGAGTGCACTGCCCGGTGGGCTCCTGGCCAAGGAACAGCCGGTCTTTCATCTTACCGACGAAGGGCGTCGAGCCCTGTCGGAAAGGTCTTTGGATTCGGTGACACAAGCCTGTTTGCAGCGTCTGGAACACAAATCCTACCGATTGGATCAATTGCTTCGCGCCGAAGGCGGTCATCTCACAGCATCGATGGTCAATTCCTGGCACAAGAAAGGATGGGTGCACCGGGATATCATTCTGGTCCGGCAAAAGACGCGGACCAAAACCATGCGGATTGTGGCCGCGCTGGCCTTTGATCGAGACTCGGTGCGTCTGTCCTCCCAAAGGCAGCGGATTATGCAAATTCTTCAGGAAAATGGGGAGACTCCGCTGGCTGAATTAAAACAGCTGATTCCCACCGCCGCAAGCCTGGTAAGGGCCATGGCTCGCGACAACCAGGTGGAGATAAAGCATCGTACGGTCTATCGGGACCCGTTCGGACAGCCCATTGCACCGGATCGGGCCCCTGCTCTCAATCCGCAGCAACAATCTGCCGTCGACCGCATATCCCGGGATTTGAGCAAGGGATATGGGGCTTTTCTGCTGGCCGGTGTGACCGGTTCAGGCAAAACCGAAGTCTACCTGCACCTGGCAAAACAAGCGTTGGAGAAGGATTTGTCGGTGCTGGTTTTGGTGCCGGAGATCGCTTTGATTACCCAGACCGAGCGCGCCTTTCGCGCACGATTCGGTCCTGTTGTGGCGCTGCTGCACAGTGGTTTGAGCAGCGGCGAGCGTTACGATCAATGGTTGAGGGTATTGAGGGGCGAGGCGCGAATCGCCATCGGTGCCCGGTCCGCCGTTTTCGCACCCTTTGAGCGCATCGGACTGGTGATTGTCGATGAGGAGCACGATGACTCGTATAAACAGGAAGGGGCCTTACGCTACAATGCTCGAGACCTGGCCGTGGTACGGGCAAGGCAGGACGGAGCCGTTGCGGTCCTCGGGTCGGCGACCCCCTCGATTCAAACCTCCCATAATGCAGCCATCGGCAAGTATCGACGTGTCCAGCTAACCGAGCGCATCGATTCGCGTCATTTGCCGGAGATTCAGATCGAGGATCTTACCAAATTCCGGGAAGAACGCGGCTTGCGCCGGTTTATGACGCCGGCCCTGATGCAAGGGATTAAAACAACACTCCAACGCCATGAGCAGGTACTGCTTTTTTTAAACCGCCGCGGTTTTGCCAGTTCGCTGATTTGCGCAGCCTGCGGACAACCACTGCGCTGCGACCGATGCGACATCTCTTTGACCTTTCATCGGCGGCAAAATGCTTATCGATGCCACCATTGCGGGTTCAGCCGTCCCGCCAACGCCACCTGCACCAACTGCGGTTCTGCCAAGATCAAGCGTCTTGGGCTCGGAACGGAAAAAATCGAACAGGAAATACAAACCCGCTTTCCTGAGGCCCGCGTCGCCCGAATGGACCGTGACACCACCAAACGTAAAGGGTCAATCCTTAAGATTTTGAAATCATTAAGGAATCAAGAAATTGATATCCTCGTAGGGACCCAGATGGTCGCAAAGGGCCATGATTATCCCCTCATTACGCTGGTCGGTATCGTCTGTGCAGACCTTTCTTTAAGTATGCCCGATTTTCGCGCCGGTGAACGCACGTTTCAGCTGCTGGCGCAAGTGGCGGGCCGGGCCGGGCGTGGCAGATCACCGGGGCGGGTGATCCTGCAAACCTACAATCCCGGACACTTCAGTATTGAGGCGGCACGACATCAGGATTATGAAGCCTTCTTCCGCCAGGAGATACAATACCGCAAAACCCTCGGCTACCCCCCGTTTTCGCGACTGATCCAGCTTCGTATCAGCGGAGTGGACGCCGATCAGACCGCCGCCCAGGCTCAACGGATGGGGCGCTATTGCCGGCAATTGTGCCGGCGTCATCCGCAGTTTGCCCAATTGGAGATACTCGGCCCCATCGAAGCACCGCTGGCCCGCATTGCCAATAAATACCGTTGGCAGCTGCTGCTAAAAGGTACCCGGTATAAACTACTGCAAAAATTTGTATATTCCTTGCTCTTTGATGAGCATGCGCCTGCGGCAAAGCGCCGTGTGTCGGTGGCCATCGATGTGGATCCGGTGTTTCTGATGTAGATCCTTCGGCACGAATGCTAACCCATCTGGTGGAACGGACGATATAGACGTTAAGATAATTTTTTTGGCAGAGCTGGGGGAAGCCTTTTCGATCCCGATCCCGATAGCGATAGCGATTTCGATAAGATGCAGCCCCCCAACCTCGGTTTTCATCGGAAAACATTGTCTTAACGTCTATATGCCGGCTTGACTAAGGTATCCGGTTGTTTTATAGGCGATAATTGTTATTATTTCTTACCTGCGCCCTAAGGAGATGATATGCAAAAGCGTCTTTTACTTTCCCTATTTGCCATCGTGCTGCTATACCCCACCTGGGTCCTTGCCGGACAGCCCGTCAATACGAGTGCACCAAGCGAAAAGAACATTTCGGAAAAGGATCATCCCCGGGCGGTGGTCACCCAAATGGAGTATGTGTTCGACCCGGTGTTCGAGGGCACTCAGATAAAGCATGATTTTATGATCGAAAACCGCGGCACTGCTCCGTTGGTGATCCAGAACGTCCGACCCGACTGAGGCTGCTCGGTTGCCTCGAATCCGGGGCAAATCCGTGCCGGTGGCAAGGAAGCTATCAGTGTTGTGGTCAATACCAGAAATCGTGGCGGAAGCACCTTGCGCAAACGATTTAACGTAAAAACCAATGATCCCCGCAATACTACGTTCACCTTGGTCGTAAAAGGAAAGATCCGCGCCTATATCCCTGTGACACCCAATCGCGTTCGACTCAGGGGCAGAGTTGGCGAACAGGTTGAAAAGACAGTGCTTATCGAGCGTCTGAAAGCCCATCCCTTTCGCGTTAAGGCGATTAAGGCGAGGGATGGCAAGCATCTGCGATTCGAGCTCAAAGAGGGAAATCCGGGAAAAGATG
>JASFGJ010000119.1:0-9062 GCA_050123815.1 Desulfobacteraceae bacterium | reverse complement strand
CGAGTGCTATTACCATCCCGGAAAACAGGCTGTCATCCCTTGTTCCGCCTGTGGAAGACTGCTTTGCTCTTTGTGCGAGATCGAGTTGGACGGGCGTATCCTGTGCATGGGTTGCATTGAAAGCGGACGCAGCAACCAGAAAATCCGCAGCCTGGAAAACCACCGCACCCTTTACAGCAATATCGCTTTGGCGCTATCGATTATTCCGGCGCTATTTGTATTTCCTACGCTTATCACCGCTCCGGCGGCCATTTTTGTGGCGCTGCGTTACTGGAAGGCTCCGGGCAGCATTGTCAAACGCATGCGCTGGCGTTCGGTGCTTGCGATTCTTTTTGGTGCCGGGCAGGTGACGGCATGGGTATTTTTCTTTATCGGGATGATTGCATCATAAGACATGGCGAGAAAAAAGAGACCATATAAAAACCTGCAAAGGTTCTCTTTCAATATCTTCAGCGCCCCCTCTTTGTGGATAGGGCCCGACCATTTACTCAGTGTGGACGCGGTTCTGTTCCAGGAAACGTATAAACGTTTTTACTACAGCGATATTCAGGCCATTGTGATGATCCGCTCCAACCGGCACCACCTCTGGACTGCCATCTGGGGCGTTTTGGCGTTGCTGTGCGGGCTCGTCGTTCTCTTCTCTTCCGGAGACGCCTATATCAGCGGCACGTTTCTCGGGCTTTTCGCGACGGCATTGATTGTGAATCTTGCCCTGGGCCCGGCCTGCAAGGCGCATATTCAAACCGCGGTGCAGATTCAAAACCTGCGGTCATTCAGACGCATGCGCAGCGCCGGCAAGGCCATGGATCGCATCAAGAGCATGGTCGAACAAGCCCAGGGGGCGCTCGATCTCAGCGCGTTGACAGCTTCTATCGCAGGATCGAATGCAACAGCGTCACACCTTGCGGACTCACGCCATCCGTTGCCCACTTCCTCTACACAGCAAGACGGTATGGTAGGGCCCTTCAACATACTACCGCATCGCGTTTTGTATGGTCTTCTGCTTGCAATGGGGATCATCAGTTTTGCCCAATTCGGATTGAAAAATCTGCCGCTCGGCGTGATTGGATCCCTCATGCATGCAGCGGCGCAGGTCATGGCGATCGTCGCATTGGTTCGGGGATATCAACCGTTGAAAGGGACGTGGCTCGGCCGGTTTTCCTGGATTTCACTGGGACTGACGCTGCTCGCGAGCACGGCCGGCTATATTCTGTTTTTTATGGTCGCTACCCGCCATCCCGAGTTGGCCTATAATAATTGGGGAATATACAAACGTGGTTTTGAGATGTTCACCGGCAACACCCCCCTGATGCTGGCCATGAGTCTGTTTTTCGCCGCCGGCTATCTGCTGGTGGGTCTGCTGGGGCTGCTGGTGGTGCGTCAATTCGTTCAAAGTCCATCAGATCCCACCGGATCCCAATCATGAATGCTGCTTCGAACCGCAAAAACCTGCTGCTGAGCCGGCAACGCTGTTATCATCATCGCAACCGCGAGGCCGTTGTGCGTTGTCCCGAATGCGGCCGTTACTTTTGCCGGGAGTGCGTCACCGAACACGACCAGCGGATGTTATGCAGCGCATGTCTGGCCAAATCGAAACGAAGACGCCCGGAACGGGAGCGATCCTGGTTAAACAAAATGAGTTTGCTCCTCCAGGGTTGCCTGGGATTCCTGCTGATCTGGTATGCATTTTATTTGATCGGACTGATACTGCTGGCAATCCCGGATGCCTTTCATGAAGGAACCGTCTGGGAAACCGGCTGGTGGGACAACCAATGAAGCAGCCGGAAATCCGTCATGTGCCCCACGCCTTGTCTCTGCTTGAGCGTGCGATTTTTGTACTGCGCAGGAACAATCGCACGGCACTTGCCGAGTACTACCTGGGCAGCCTGCCGTTTGTCCTGGCGCTGCTCTATTTCTGGTCCGATATGAGCCGCAACCCCTTTGCCGCCTCGTATAATGCCCCGGCGGCATGTGGTCTGACCGTACTGTTTATCTGGATGAAGATCTGGCACGTGCGGTATTGCCGAAGGCTGAGGCACGCACTCGAAGGGAGTGCTCCCCGGGCGTGGACCCGGAGACGTTTGCTGGCGGTTGCGGCGCGGCAAACGGCTTTGCATGCCAGTGCGGTGGTGGTTCTGCCCCTGGCCGCCATCCTGGCTCTCCCGCTGGCATGGGCCTATGCCTTTTATCAAAACCTGTGCGTGCTGGAGGATGGGCAGACCCGTTCAACCAGGAACCTGGCGCGGCGGGCCATGGATCAGTGCCTGTTGTGGCCCGGCCAGAACCATTTGCTGCTGACGATCGCGGTCCTTTTTGGTTTGATCGTGTTGTTGAATCTGCGGATGGGATTGCTGCTGGTGCCCTATCTGGTCAAGTGGTTGTTCGGGGTTGATACCATATTTACGTTGAGCGGCGCCCATATGATGAATACCACCTATTTGGCGATACTGTGTGCAGTCACCTATCTGTGCATTGATCCCATTGTCAAGGCGGCTTACGTGATGCGATGCTTTCACGGTGCGGCGCGATTCAGCGGAATTGACCTGCGGGCTGCGCTTCGACCGTTTTTGCACGCCGCCCTGGTGTTCTTTATTTTTCTTGCGGCATTTCTGCCGTCAGCTGAAGGTCAGGATCGTCTCCCGCAACAAACAATAGATGCACAGGCCTCCATTGATTTGCAGAGCGAGACGCAGCAACTGGATCGCGCCATCGACGCCACGCTGAAGCAGAGACGGTATGCCTGGCGGCTGCCGGTGCCGGAAGATGATTTCAGGCAAGCGGAGAAAGGTTGGTTGGGCCAGAGCCTTGCATGGCTGGCCGATCTTATTCGTCCAGTATTCAAGACAATCGGTGGATGGATTAAAAAATTCTTTGACTGGCTCGCAGATCTCTTGCCCGATCCGGATGTCAAAACACCCGACACCGCCTCCAATTGGGCCCGGCCGATTCGTTTGATCGTTTACCTGTTGGGCGGCGGTTTGGTCTGCCTTCTGCTTTTCGGAGTCGTACGCTGGTGGCGGCGGCGCAAAGCCAAACCTGTCCTCCAACGTGAAACTGTGGTTGAACCGACCGTGGACATCGACGATCATAACGTAACCGCCGATCAGTTGCCGGTGGACGGCTGGCTCTCGCTGGCGGAGGAGTTCATCTCCGACAAAGCGTATCGCAGGGCGATGCGGGCCTTGTACCTGTCGATTCTTGCGGGATTGGCGGATCAGCAGCGTCTGGTGATTGCGCGATACAAATCCAACAAAGATTATGTCATGGAACTGGCCAGGCGCTCGCACGTCGAACCGGAGCTGCTTCGGGCGTTTCGCTGGTGTGTCCGGCATTTTGAGCGATCCTGGTATGGACTGCACCCCGTGACGCCGAGACAGATAGACCAATTCAAACAGGTAAGGAGTACAATCACAGGTGGCAGTGAAATCCAGCCATAAAATGGTACTCCTGGCGGTGATTTGCGTTCTGCTTTTTATCGCCGGCATGGTCCATTTGCTTTTGCTGCGGTTTGAAGCCGGGGATGTCTATCCACCTTACGCTTCCCTGCGCAGCGATCCCTTGGGCCTGCAGGTGTTGTTCGAGAGTGTCGATCGGGTCTTTGAACATCCGGCCGAGCGAAATTATTACGCCGTGGACCAAATTGAACTGAATCCGCAAACGACGCTCGTCGTCGCCGGGCTGCGCCATCACGGCCGCTATTTGCGGCATAAATTGTGGCGGCGTTTGCTGGATCGACTGCATGACAGGGGAGGCAGGCTCGTATTGAGCTTCACCCCGGATTCCACCATCCAGGCGGATCGAAGCGAAGGGCAGGATTCTGATGCATCCGGGCAGGGGGAGCCCGGTGACGGAAATCAGACAGATCCGATGGAAGCATCGGAGCCGGAAGAGGAGCTTTTGGAACAACCGGAGCAAGAGCGAGACAAATGGCGCGGCCTCGAGAGCTTCGGACCAACGCTCGCGATTTCGAAAGACAAACCGGAGTTGTTCACCGCGCTGCGCACCTCTGACGGCGGCGACCGGCTGCCGCGTGAAATTCCCTGGCCCACGCCGCTTTACTTTGAGCCGCCCGATTCTGAATGGCAGATCGACTATCGCTGGCAGGATAAACCGGTGGTGCTCAGGCGAGCCTGGGGTAAAGGCACGCTTTTAATGATGGCCGACAGCTATCTGCTGAGCAACGAAGCGCTGAGCAAAGCGAGGGAAACCGGATTCCTGGCCTGGGTCCTGTCGCCGCGGCACAGGATTATCTTCGATGAATCTCACCATGGGCTTGTTCGACGCCCCGGTATCGCAACCTTGGCACGCAAGTATCGGCTGCACGGCGTATTCGGTGCTTTGGCGGTGCTGGCACTGTTGTTTATCTGGCGTCAAGCGACCGCATTTGTCCCACCGCCTGCAGATGACCGCGAGGCGCGTGCTGCGCCCACATCCGGTCTGAATACCCATGAGGGCGTGGTGAACCTGATGCGGCGTCATATCGATTCGGCAGAGCTGCTCAGGGTGTGCTTCAATGTCTGGAGACGAAGTTGCGCAGAACAGGTTTCCGATTCAAAACTGCTGAAGATCGAGCAGCTGATACAAGATGTGGATGGCCGGGATCCCGCGCCTGTCTATCGCAAAATATGTAAACTGTTGAAACAAGGAAATGACTCATGAGCGAGGGTGAGAATTTAAAAGAGATTCTGAATCGTGCGAAAAGTGAGATTGCAAAAGTGATCATCGGCCAGGACAGGGTCATCGACAGCGCCCTGATCGCTATTTTTACAGGCAACCACGCCTTGATCGAGGGCGTGCCCGGGGTGGCCAAGACCTTGCTGGTAAGGACGTTGGCCCATGTGCTGGGGTGCGAGTTTGCCCGGATTCAATTTACGCCGGATTTGATGCCGGCCGATATCACCGGCACCCATGTCTTTAACATGCAGAAGAACACGTTTGCCTTGGTCAAGGGGCCAATTTTTACGACATTTCTGTTGGCCGACGAGATCAACCGGGCGCCGGCCAAAACCCAGTCGGCCCTGCTCCAGGCCATGCAGGAGCGTGTGGTGACCATTGACCGGCAAACCCATCCGCTGTCTGAAAATTTCACTGTTTTTGCGACCCAGAATCCCATTGAATATCAAGGCACCTACCCCTTGCCGGAAGCCCAGGTGGATCGGTTTATGCTCAAGATTCCCATGCTGCATCCGGGGCGGGAGGAAGAGCTGACGTTGGCCAGGCGCATGTTGGGCAGTGAATCTCCGGAAGCGATGCTTAACAGCGGTGCGGTTCAGCCGGTCATTAGCGCCTCGGCCCTGAAGGCCTTGCGGCATCAGTTGGAGCAGATTCATGTCAAGGATGAACTGACCGACTACCTCGTGGATATTGTGCGTCGGACACGCCGGCACCCAGGGGTTCTTGTGGGCGCCGGACCACGCGCCACCCAGGCCCTGCTGCTGAGCAGCCGGGCCCATGCTGCGCTGGCGGAGCGCGACTTTGTCACGCCGGACGACATCAAAGCGCTTGCGCTGCCCGTCCTTGGCCATCGCATTATCTTGCGGCCCGAGTATGAGATCGAGGGCCTCGCTATCGAAGAGGTGATTGAACAGATTTTGCAGGAAGTGACCGTTCCCCGATGATCGTACCTCGCAATCCATTGATATGGCTGGTTGCCGGCATATGTTTGCCTGCAGCCCTTGCCGCTGCAAGTCGTCCGGGCTTGACGATACCCGTGCTGGTTGCGGTGCTTGTTCTGGTGGCGGCAGCTGCGATGGATGCCTGGCAAAGCCGCCGTGGCATCAAAGGATTGCATGTCGATGTCCCGGCAATCACTCGCATGACCGTCGAAAGGCCTTCGCGTATCGCCGTTACGATCGGCAAACCGGATGCCATGGCTGCCGTCCTGCGCGTGGGGCTGCCCTTGGCGAAGTGGTTCGTGTCGGATCAGAAGGATATCAACGTCGATCTGACTCCCGGGATCGCTGCGGTGGAATTGCATTGGCCGTGCCGGCCTCTCAGACGCGGTAAATACACCATCGAGCGGTGCCACTTGGAGATCGCTTCGCGTTGGCGGTTATGGGCGCTGCGTCGGAGGATCTCCGTCTCGGGTGAGATTCGGGTCTATCCTGATCTTATCAGCGGCCAGCAGAAACTGTTGGGGCTCTTCCGACGACGCGAGCTTGGGCTGCGCGTGGTTCGAAGAGTCGGCAAGGGGCGTGAATTCGAGCAGCTGCGTGATTATCTGCCCGGGGACAGCTTTGAAGATATCGATTGGAAGGCCACCGCCCGGCGGCGCCATCTCATCAGCCGGGTATTTCAAGTCGAACAGGCGCAGGAGATTTACGTTCTTTTGGATGCCTCGCGCCTGAGCACCCGCAGTGCCGACTATGTCATCGATCGGCGCAGCCGGCAGCGGAACGAGATCTCGGCACAAAAGAAAACGATCTTCGAGCAATACATTACCGCGGCGCTGGTGATGGCTGTGGTGGCCGAACAGGCCAGCGACCGATTCGGCCTGTTGGTTTTCAGTGACAAACCGGATTGTTTTATCAAAGCCGGACGGGGCAGGGCCAATTACAACGCGTGCCGCGACGCGCTCTACCATCGGATGCCGCGCTCGGTCTCTCCCGATTTTGATGAGCTGTTCGCTTATATCGGCGCTCGTCTGCGAAAGCGGGTCCTGCTGGTATTTTTAACCAGTCTGGACGATCCGGTTTTGGCGGACGGATTTGTCCGGTCCATGCGATCCGCGGCCCGCCGGCATGTCATGCTGGTGAACATGTTTCGACCGCCGGGCGCCCATCCCCTGTTCAGCTCGGACGACATCTTCGGCCGGCAGGGCATCTACCAGCATTTGATGGGGCACATGTTGTGGGACTCGGTGCGCGAGACCGGCAAGCGGATGCAGATGCAGGGGGTCGGGCTTCACCTGTTGGACAAGGAACAACTGTGCAGTCAACTGGTGACCCAGTATATGGAGGTCAAGCAGAGGCAGCTGGTTTAATCAAATGATTATTGATTTAAAGAAATTCGTCCGCAGCGAGCGTCCCTACTGGAATGAATTGGGCGATATCCTGTCACGGTTTGAGCAGGATCCCCATCGACGCATGGATTTCGATGAGATTAAGCGTCTGCATTACCTCTACCAGAGGGCTTCGGCCGATCTGGCCAAGTTGAAGACATTCTCCATTGAGCGTGAGATCTGCGATTATCTCGAAGCATTGGTGGGGCGTGCTTATGCAATGATCCATGCGTCCCGGCAGAAGGCGGCGCGGCTGTCGATCTGGCAATGGTTCTGGGGGACATTTCCGCAAACCTTCCGGCGGCATTGGCAAGCCTTTGGCCTGTCGCTGGGCATCATGCTTCTCGGTTGTCTGTTTGGTGCCGCTGCCCTGATCATCGATTCCGAAGCCAAACCGGTCTTGATGCCCTTCGATCATTTGATGATCGATCCGGCCGAGCGTGTGGCCGAGGAGGAGGCGCGAGCCGGGAAGGATCATCTGGAGGGTTCCAAAACCACCTTTTCCGCTTTTTTGATGACGCATAATACCCGAGTCTCGATTTTCGTCCTGGCGCTGGGTATTACTTGGGGGATCGGTACGGTCCTTTTGCTGTTTGCCAATGGGGTGATGCTGGGGGCTGTTGCCGCCGATTATATTGCCGCCGGGCAGTCCGTGTTTCTGTCGGGCTGGCTGCTGCCGCACGGGGTTGTCGAGATCCCTTCGATTTTGGTGGCAGGGCAGGCCGGATTGATTCTGGCCGGCGCCCTGATCGGTCGCGACTCCGACCGGCCCTTTGGCGAACGGCTGAGAGACGCCGCTCCCGATGTGGTGACCCTCATTGCCGGTGTTGCCCTGATGCTGGTCTGGGCCGGCATTGTGGAGGCCTTTTTTTCCCAGTATCATGCCCCGGTGCTGCCCTACAGCATTAAAATCGCTTTTGGTCTGGTGGAGCTGGGGCTGCTGTGCGCCTTTTTTTCGATGTCCGGACGCAAAGCGGTCAAAGCCCTGTCGTTTAATCGAATCAAGTCGCTGCTTGCGATGGGGCGCAAACGACCGATGTCGGCTCATCGGCAATCCCCGGGGCGTGAATGATGCAGGATAACCAATTGACCATCAGGACCCCGGAAGGGGTCACATTCAACCTGGTTTTGGCCGGTCCGATCAGCCGGTCGCTGGCCTGGCTTTTGGATGCAGCCGCCATCATTGCGGCCGCAATGGTTCTGATAGCGGTGTTAAGCGCCTTGGGAAAGCTTAGCGCGGATATTTCAGGGGCGATCTTCCTGGTTGCCATGTTTGTCGTCAATCTGGGGTATGCCATGGTTCTGGAGTGGTTCTGGAACGGCCAGACACTGGGAAAACGCTTGCTGGGATTGCGTGTCATGGATGTCCGTGGGCTGAGACTGCAGCCCTACCAGATCATCATTCGCAATCTGTTGCGTGCCGTGGACAGTCTGCCTGCAGCGTATCTTGTCGGTGGGCTGACCAGCTTGTTCAATCGGTACGCCCAGCGGCTGGGGGATCTGGCTGCCAACACCATCGTCATCCGGGAGCGCCGGGTGGTGGAGCCGGACCTGGACGTCATACTGGAGAAGGTGCATTACAACAGTCTGCGAGACTACCCTCATCTTGCGGCCCGCCTGCGCCAGCAGGCGGCTCCTGAAGAGGCCGAACTGGCGCTGCAGGCCCTGATGCGGCGCGATGCCCTGACACCTGAAGCCCGGGTGGCGCTGTTTGAAGAACTGGCAGCGCATTTTCGGCAAAAAGTGACCTTTCCGCAGGAAGCGTTGGAAGGTGTATCCGATGAGCAATATGTCCGGAACGTTGTGGATGTGTTGTTCAAGGCGGCATGATTCTGATACGGTGTATGATCCAATATGTTTTGTCCGCACCAAATGAATTCAACCGTGTTGGGCCTGCAAAGTGAGTAAACAGATGACGAAAGCCAAGTCCGGCAGCCCGCAATCGAAGACGGTAACCATCGATCCGGTAGGGCCGGTGCTGCTCGAGCGCAGTCGGCGGGCCAAAAGCATCAGTTTGACCGTCAGGCCTTTCAAAGGCGTGCGGGTGGCCGTGCCTTTGGGG
>JASFGJ010000118.1:0-9074 GCA_050123815.1 Desulfobacteraceae bacterium | reverse complement strand
CCGGCGAAGACTGCAGCAGCTGCCCGCAGGACTGCGGTGCGTGCGACCCGGTGTGCGGGGACGACACGTGCGGCGCCGGCGAAGACTGCAGCAGCTGCCCGCAGGACTGCGGTGGGTGCGACCCGGTGTGCGGCGACAACACGTGCGACACCGGCGAAGACTGCAACAGCTGCCCACAGGACTGTGGAAGCTGCGATCCACAGGGCGACATCACGGCGGCCATCGAGGCCAGCCGCACTCAGGACTGCGTGGCTCCCTGTGCTCTCTTCTTCGAGGCCACGGGAACCACGCACACAGATCCAGCGGTGCGCCCCTTTCACGACCTGCAGTACCAATGGAGCTTTGGTGACCCCCAGTCGGGCCAGTGGGGGCTGTCGAGCCACTCTCGCAATACCGCGTTCGGGCCGGTTACGGCACACGTGTTTGAGACGCCCGGCCTGTTCACCGTGACCCTCAACGTCCGCGATCAGGCGGGCAGTCTGGGGACAGCGAGCATCGAGGTCGAGGTGGATGATCCGGATGTCGTCTTTGCAGGGTCGAGCACCCGATGCGTCTCGCCGAGCGGTGACTTCGAACTCTGCCCCAGCGGCGCCTCCGAGGTGCAGAGCGCAGACTTCGATGCCCAGATCGCCTGGGTCAATGCACAGAGCGGCCGGCGTCTGCTCTTTCACAGGGGCGAAACCTATGACGCTAGCGCAGAGGGCTACGTGAGCATCCAAGGTCCCGGCCTCATCGGCGCCTACGGCACATGCCAGAGCCCCGACGACCAGGGCATGTGCAGCAACGCTCCGCACATCAACGCCGCAGAAGGCGAATGGGCCATTCGTTTCTCAACCAACGGTAACGTGCCGGACTGGCGTATCATGGACTTGGAACTCGACGGCGGGGGCGTCGGCCTCAGAGGCATCGGCGCCGGGGGCGGCTCGCGCGTCGTCAGACTGCTCGTTCAGCGCATGCACATCCACGACTTCGCGAGCAACGCCGTACACCTCAACTACGTCGACGTGGGGACCGACGCGCGGCACCAGGAGATCGCCGTTCACGCCTCTCGTTTCTACGATAACAGCAGTACCGGCATGTGGCTGGGCGCCGACCGGCTTTCCTTGCAGGGACTCGATATCCGCCGGCCTGCCTCGCACACCATCCGTATCTGGGCGACCAAGCGGGCGACCATCTCCCACAACGCCCTCGATCCAACCGGAGAGCCGCACAGCGGCCACACCATCAAGCTCCACAACTGCGACAGCGAGCCATCCCCAGACCACAGTTTCGTCGGCCCGTGCACCGACGCTGAGTATATCGTCATCTCGGACAACCGCATCACCGGTGTGGACGCTTGGACCATGAGCATTGGTCCGGAAAGCGCCAACATCGGCTACCGGCCGGGCGAAGAGGATGCGCAGCGGGACGAGCTGGTCAGCGATGTCATCGTCGAGCGCAATCGCTTCCTCTCGACCAGCGAAACGCAAGTGGCGCTCAAGGTTTGGTCGCCCGACACCACGGTTCGCAACAACCTTTTCGACGGCCGGGGGGCGAGCTCCTGGTTCTCTGCCGTCGATGTGGGAAGGCGACCTCCTGCTGGTCCAGTGCCGCACGGCGCCTCGTTGCTCGGCAATACAATGTATTTCGACGGCAGTGGTTACCTGAGCTTCGCACGGATCGGAAAATCCGAAGGGGGCAACCCCGAGAATTACGCAATCACAGACGTGCAGATCCTGAACAACGTCGTCTCCGGCCCCGGTATTGCTGACGCCAACTTCATGGAGGTCTATGGCGAGACCGAATTGAGCTCCTTGCTCGTGGACTACAACCTCGCGCACCTCCCGGCCGGCAACCACATTTTTCTCGATACCGCGACCCATCCGAGCACCGATCTCTCCCTTTCCGAGTGGCAGAGCCTCTCCGGCCAGGGGATCCACAGCCACGCTGCCGATCCGCTCTTCGACGATCCGAGCGCCGGAATGTTCGGCCTTCAGTCAACGAGTCCTGGCTCGAACACTGGCGCCGCTATCCCGGTCTTCGTGGATTTGGATCGACAGCCGAGGTCAATGGCGAGCCCGGACTTGGGCGCCATCGAAGATTGACGCGTCGGTGCAACGCCGCATGAAAGTACATGGCTCATGATTTCAATGCGCTGGGCTCGGTTGATCTGTATGATTACGCAGAAAAGATGCTTGATTATGCTGCAAGTGGTCCAGAAGATTATGTTACCCCGTCATCAGCGGCTCTGATCATAGTTAATGACTGTATTGACCAGCTCCAAAATAAAGAAATGGATGAAGCCGAAACCGACTATAGTAATACAGGCAACATTATAAACGATACTTTTCGTTCAGACGGCTTGCACCTGTTTATGCGGACTACTCCATAACATTGGATATAAAACACCCGCCGGAACCTCCGGAACCGCCGGAGCCGCTTTGGCCCTGCGACGAATGGGTGCCCGTAAATACGGCTTTTATCTCGTGATCGAGTTGGGTGTCGTAAAAGGTATATTCCGAAACCGCTCCTACCGATACATCATCAACATAGACGTCAAGCAGTTGATGCCCATCAGCGGGAATAATTGCAAAGGTTTTACTATCCCCGAAGGCGATGGTGGTTGTCCCTCCCGGTGTGATGCGGCCACTGCCGGTGACCGACTGAGAGACGAGATAGCTCAACGACAATGTCGCCGTGATGGTTTCATCCGATTCGGCGATGTTGGATATGCTGACATGGCTTGAAGACCCATCATAGCGCAGGCTGTTGGGGGCGGTGGCGGTGGTGAATGCCGTGTTTTCGGAAGTGCCGGGATAGAGATCACCGCTGTCGCCCCTGTTGTACCCGAGTTCAAGATCTGCGAATCCGTCCGCTTGAATCAGCGCCACCCGATAATGGGTATCGGTGCAATCGGCTGAGGGCAGGCACTCTTGGCTGTTGTCTTGATTGTTGTAGGTGGCCTTGGCTTCATCGATATGCCAAATCGCCAGGCCGGTGCCGGGAAGGCCGGCGTCAAATCCGATGAACTGTCTGTTTTCTATTAGATAATATTCATGACTATCAATTTGATTGTCCGGAAAAAACAGATAAACATCATCATGGGTGGTTGCCGGGGCTATCACTTGGTTGGTGAGCGCTTCCGAGACTGTTACAGGATCGATCCATCCCAGGGCATATTTGCTCCAGGCGCATAAATGAACCGGGCTGTCGCCCGGTCTGTTCACAGCGCCCCAGGCACCGCTGCTCATCAGTCCCCAGTCGCCAATGCCGTTGGAGCTGTAATCGATATCGTATAAATCCGGCAGGCCCAGTACATGGCCATATTCATGGGCAAACACGCCGATGGTCTGAATGCCGCTGCCCAGCCTTTCCGGCTGGATGACGTAGTCATTGACCATGATCTGTCCGCACGCTGCGACATCATTTGTGGTGTATTGGCCGCTGCCGTCGCCATAATACGCCGCACTGTTCAGATTCCAGCGATGAGACCAGATGGTGTCTGAAATTCCTCCCGCTTCCTCGCCGGGTCCTTGATGGATGATGACGACGGCATCCACATAGCAGTCGCCATCGGTATCATACTCGGAAAAATCAACGGCCCCATCAGCCGCCGCCACTGCTTCAATTACCAATTGGCCCGGATGCTGATCATAGCCGTAGGCATCGTCCTGCCCGTAATAGGCCATGGCGTTGGCTGCCGTATACCAGCCGGTAACGCCGGCGGTTCCCGGTGTAATGGTAAATGCGCCGTACGATACCTCTTCGTAGTACGCCTTCATGCTGTCGTTTCCCGAACCAAACAGCAGGTTTTCAAAATCGGCGGCGTCATAGGTCGTCGCCGTATCATTGAAGTTGATCATCATTACCGGCAGCGGATTTGTACCGGTAACGGCTGCACGCTCAACGGCATTTGATCTGCTGCGCAAACCGTCCATTTTATGGATGCGCTGAAAATCCGTTTGCTTGGGGCGCTGATGCTTTTGTAAATTTGCAGCAGGGCGCGTCGTTCCAACGATACCGGCGACCGCCACTTTATTGGTGGTTTGGTCGATTCCGGCGTAGTGCCAAAACTTGGTGGCTGAATCCTTTATAACGGTATAGCCATCCGTCGTCTCCCAGCCATGCCCGGTTTCATCCCCCCATAGTCTTGCCGCAAAAGCGGTTCCGTCAGGCTGTTCGAGCTGCTGAATGGAATCCAATGCCGGAACACAGTATGCAATTTGGATCATAACCAGAGATATGAGAACTGCAAGCAACGTTATTGTTATCATTTTGGACATGACGCATTCTCCACATTTGGATGACCATATGTTGGTCGGTACCATTGCCAATACCGGGCCAAGTGGGGCGGTCCGTATAAAAGCTTGAAATAAATTGATATTTCTGGATGATGGTGGTTGGGAAAGGTGGTGGAAACTACTAAAAGGATAGAATGGGCTTAAACAGACCTATCAAAGTGAAAGCTGGAGTTAGGATTATCGAAATCGGGATCGAAATCGAAAAGATTATGCAACCGGATAATTCAGTTTCGACCCCGATGAAACCAGATTCATTTCGCTCCCCCATTGCGCTCCCCACCGATTAAAAAATCCCAATGCGGTTACCTTGACCCCATCGTTGCCCAAATTTGATTAATATCTGATTTTTTGATAGACGGTATGGACCTTTCAGAACGATTCAGTCGGTGCATTTATATCAGTTTAAATCATAAAAAGGAGATTGAAAAATGACGACAAGCGACGCATCGGGAAAAAGACCATTCTGGTTGTCAGTTGAGGAGAGGATTCTTGCACTCGATTCGCAAGACCTTTCAGGGGGAAACATGGAAGCATCGATTCAGCGGATTGCCGGTGAACTCGACGATGCGGGGTACAATGTTTCGCGTCATGGGGGCAACATGATCAAGGTGCGATTTGCAGTGGACAAGGCCGGCCAAGCCGGAAAACCTTTTTTACAGGATTTCAATACGGCTGTTTCGGCGCTTACGTTGGACGATGTGGCTGATCCGTTTGCGGCCACGAACAATCTCCTCGACAAATTAAGTGAAACATGGCCGGAAATCAGAAGCGCTGAGCGTCGGCCGGATGTGGTCGAGATTGTCGAACAGACAAAGCTCGATCTGATGATAGCCAAGGCAAAAGAGATGCAGGGCGATGAGGGTATCCGATATCTCATTGAGGAAGCGGTGGATTTTCAAGTGATCACCAAAGCCTTGGAGATTACCGATGAAAAGCTCAATGAGGTACACGAGCAGATCAAGGCAGAGCGCAAAGAGCGGGAAAGAGTGGCAGGCCTGCTTGAGAAGGTGGCGGACAAGACCAATGAAGAAAAGGTCCGGCACCTGTTCGACAACAACGTCACAGAAGCATTGATCATGGAGATGGCCGGCGTTGACCAGGGCGTTCTCGATGCCGTCAAGAAGGCCATGGAAGAAGAGATGAAGGAAAAACAGCGACTGGCGGAAGAAGAAGCCGCTCGGAAAAAGAAAGAGGCGGAAGGCCCTTCATTGGACGATATGACATCGGAGGAGATGCTCGATCACATCGAATCGATCCGCGAAATCATGGAGTTCAGCGATCAGGAGAAGGATATCCGGACGATGTGCGAGCAGAGCGCCATTCCCAAAGCGCTCGTGGATATCGCCGTTTCGGATCCTGACAAGCTGGATGAGCTTGAAAAGAAGGCCGAGGGTTAAACCTCAACTTTCGGTTTTCATGAGCCGGCGCCACCAGCTGGTGGCGCCTACTGCAGTGCAATAAAGAAAGCCGAAAGTTTAGTTTAACGTTTCACTCGAAAATGAGTTTATGCATTTATTCCTTCCTCTGGTCTTAGGGGGTGCGAATTGATATTCTTATTAGAAGTGGTTTCAAAAGCTTCAATTAATCAATGCCGGCCCCCTAAGTTCACTCATGTTGAAATATGCAAAGGTCAACCTTGAATGCAGAGGCACCCCTTCCCAGTTTAATCTGTCAAATATAGGAGTGCTATTATTAAATGGGCGGGCGACATCATACGTTATCTGTGGACAATAAAGAGTTGATTGTCATTGCAGACCCGCATTTGGAGTCGGTGGCCGATGATGTGGAGGGCATGATTCAGTTTGTCAGGACCTTGAAACCAACGGATCATGTGCTGATTTTCCTGGGCGATTTGTTCCATGTCTGGACGGAATCGAAACGATATCGTACGGCACGGCAGCAACAACTGCTGGATGAACTCAACACATTTCGCGAGCGAGGGGGATCGGTTTTTTTGACGGTTGGAAATCGCGATCTCTTTTTTGCGGATCGATCGTTTTCGTCGGTAGACAATGGACTGCCGTTTGATGCCATCAGCCGCAATTGCCTGAGCTTCAGTTCAGGGAGCGACATCATAATGACACATCACGGAGATACCGTTAATCGCAGGGATAATGCCTATTTGTTGTGGCGAAGGATCGTCAGAAGCTCATTGCTCAAGTTCGTTTTCAGGCTGATTCCCGCTGAAAAAGGAAAAAAGCTCATCTATGCCTCGGAAAAGAAAATAAAAAAGACCAACAAGAAGTTTAGAATCTACTTCCCTGAAGAGGACTGGTCTCGGTTTGTGAAAGAATATCATCGACAATATGCTCCAACCCTGCTGCTGGTTGGACACTTCCACCCTGAAAGGCCAATCATCACCAAACACGCTTCCACCACCGGTATCGTCGTCCCGTCTTGGCACATGACCCAAGCGTATATGACTATCGATCCTCAGCTCCGTTATCAGATGAAACACTTTTTCTAGAGATGGCTTCTCATAAGAAGCCGATGAATTGATACTTTTCATTTTTTCTTGACAATACTCGGCCCTTCTATTTAAGCTTATAGTGGTTCGGGCCGATCTACTCGTAAAGGCCGCCTCCATGATAGACCATTCACCGATGCTCTTCAGGAGAAAGGCCGAAAGACGCACTGGAACCTGTCTCAAAATAAATGTTAAGCGCTCATGGCAAGGCGCGAGACGGGGAAAAAGCGGAGCGTACACGTAGTATGTGAGCATTTTGAGCCGTTTTGCAACGCCGCCAGGGGCGTTTAGATTTATTTTGAGATAGGTTTTATTAAGATTCCGATCATTTCGATGATATGTATCGGTTTCATCATTTGCGTTTCTTTATCAGATCGAGCTGGTTTGTTCTCAGCAATACGCTTTTTTCACCGGAACTCCAATTCGCTGGGATAGTTGTCAGGCTGTTTTGAACTCATGCAGTAAGAAGTGCAATTGCGAGCGCGTTAGCTTAAATTGATGAAAACGATGGCCATCAGCACCCACTGTCTACCGGTAGTTTTGCGTCGTATGCATTACCCGCCGGATCTGTCTTGCGTTTTTCCTGCGATATCTTTTTCTTCCCATTCAACGACGCCTCTTAACAAGGGGCATCCCGATGCGATGAACCCATCTTTTTGCGCGAGCCCTTAACGTGTGGCCGACGTTTCTCTCTTGTTCAATCGATTCAATGAAAGGAAACTTATGATGAAGCGCTCTATTCGATTACTGCCATTGATGTTATCTTTATTACTTGTCTTAACGGGTTTGACCGGCTGCGGGGGTGGAGACGGAGGTGGCGGCGGAGATGGCGACACTGTGCAGACCGGCCATTTTATCGACGGTCCTGTCGAAGGGTTGGCGTACACTACGGCCACCCAGTCCGGGACGACCGACGCCGACGGCGCCTTTCAGTACAATGAAGGCGAAATCGTCAGTTTTTATGTCGGGGACGTGCTTGTGGGGCAGGCCACCGGCGCCGCCAGTCTGTCGCCCTTTGATCTTGCGGGCATCACGGCACCGCAGACAGCGCTGGAGGTGCGTCAGGCCGTCAATGCCCTCTTCAAATATAGGGGCGACATCACGGCAACGTCTTTAGAACAGGCGGCCAATATCGCGGTATTTCTTCAGACCCTGGATGACGATGGAGACTTGACCAACGGGATCCGGATACCGGATCAGATCCACACCCTGGCTGCAGGGGTTAGCATCGACTTCGATCTGAACTGGTGGGAATTTCCTGAAAATTTTCCCTTCAGAAAGCTCGTTGCCGATGGAAGGGCCGCCGGTTTGTGGGGGGGCAGCCGGGCCATTCGCCATCCCGCCTATGCCCTCGATTCACTTTACGAGGGGCTCGGTATTACCGCGCAGATCTATGTACGGAGCATGTCGGAAGACGACACCAATGCCGACGGTACGGTGGATCGGCGCCATACCTATACCTACGACGCAGAAGGCAACCCGACCATAGTTGAACGCGACGACAATGCCGACGGTACGGTGGATTATCGCAGGACCTATGCCTTCGACGCCAACGGCAACCAAACACTGAATGAGCGCGACGACAACGCCGACGGTACGGTGGATTCACGCACGACCTATACCTTCGACGCAAACGGCTACCGCACCATGTATGAGGACGACAACAACGCCGACGGTACGGTGGATTCACGCTCGGCCAGTACCTACGACGCAAACGGCAATCGGACCATGTATGAAAACGACAGCAATGCCGACGGTACCGTTGATTCGCGTACGACCTATACCTACGACGCAAACGGTAACCAAACGCTGTATGAGCGCGACAGCAACGCCGACGGTACGGTGGATTCACGCTCGACCTATGCCTACGACGCAAACAACAACCAAACCGTGCAAGAAGCCGACACCAATGCCGACGGTACGGTGGATTCACGCTCGACCTATACCTACGACGCAAACAACAACCGAACCGTGGAAGAATACGACACCAATGCCGATGGTACGGTGGATCGACGCTATACCTATACTTACGACGCGAACGGCAACGAGACCATGGAAGAATACGACAGCAATGGCGACGGTACGGTGGATGAGCGCAATACCTATACTTACGACGCCGATGGTTACCGAACTATGTCAGAATACGACAGCAATGGCGACGGTACGGCGGATGAGCGCGCTACCTATACCTACGATGCGAACGGCAACCGGACGATGTGGGAATATGACGACAATGGCGACGGTACGGTGGATGAGCGCGATACCTATACCTTCGACACCAACGGCAACCAAACCATGTATGAATACGACAGCAATGGCGACGGTAC
>JASFGJ010000117.1:0-9093 GCA_050123815.1 Desulfobacteraceae bacterium | reverse complement strand
GAATTCAAGGGGGATGGCGCTGTCGTCTATGGGCAGAACATCCATGAGAAGCTGCCATGTGCCGTAGACGAATCGCCGTTTGTACGGGTCCGCAGTTAACGTATTTTTGTCGTTAAACGGGGCTCCAGGTTCAAATTCTGTGCGATTGCTGACAACAATTGGATCGGACCAGGTCTTGCCGCCGTCCTTGGAGCGAAGCATCGAATAGGCGCTGCGCAATTCACCGGTATAGGGATAAAGCCGATCCGTCATCAAACTCATCTGGTGAAAGATCGCCCCTTTCCCATATTTTCCGAACCCCTTCATGCCGATGATCCCGGGCGTCACGGCCAACCAGGGATCCGATGCCCTGTCGAACGACTCCGGTCCTGTTTGCAGCCCGCCTGAACATCGGGTGATGGGTGTAAAGCTAAGGTCCCAGGTTAACCCGCCATCCTCCGAGTAGAATGTTGCCGTACTTTGCGCAGACCCGTTGTTCCAGCGATCCTGGTGTACGATGGCGGTCATCCGATTGGGACGCATCGGATCCACTTCCATATGGGGTTCTGTTTCGCTGTTTCGCCATACCGTACCTGTTTGAGGTGTTCCGTTACATTCCGTTCCAGGTGGGTATGGGCTGATATCTGATATCGGTATGATCTCTCCAACGGTTGCAAATCCACTCTGCCCGGTCCCAAATAATATAATCGCCATAATGGCAAGCACAATGCTTGTTGAGCGCAACCTGCAATGCCTTTGTTTCTTCTCCACATAGCCGTACATCTGCGAACCCTCCTTCATTTTAGAATTTTTTACTAGAACCTATCTCAAAATAAATCTAAACGCCCCTGGCGGCGTTGCGAAACGGCTGAAAATGCTCACATACTACGTGTATGCTCCGCTTTTTACCCGTTTCGCGCCTTGCCATGAGCGTTTACATTTATTTTGAGATAGGTTCTAACAGCATCCATTCGTTTAAATAGGCGTAAGAAAACGTGCGCCCCACAGCCAGGCTGACGTAAAAAACCTCAACCCCTGCGGGCCCGGGAACTGCGCGAAGCCCTTCTTTTTCTGCTTGTCATAGCAGACCGTCGAAGGGCTTTATGTACCTTGGAGCATTTAGCTGGAAACAAGAATTCTGTGTTTCTAGTTCATGCAGACTGAGAATAGTCTGCTGATCTGATAAGATCTACCGTGAAGGAATTTAGAATAGCAGCTCAGTTTCAATTGATAGTGACTGCGCCAGTTGGTAATCCATTGCCCGAAAGCTGCAGTCCACGTAAGTATATGGTTAATTGCGGTATTGGAAATCGTGACGTAACGATTTATCTTATCTTGAAATACTCGTTAATCGAGCGGAAGGCACTTGTCAAGGAATTTATCTCATTCGATGGTGTTTTGAAACTACCGCTTAGGCTTGCTGCAGAAAGACGCAACGCTGGGCAAGTTGGTCCATTGATAAACGGCTTTTCGTAATGCGCAACGATCTTCAGGCGCCATCAATTCGCCGTTGATGCTGGCCGCTCGACCCATACATCCGCCACCGCATTGGTCTACAAAGTCACACCGGGAACATGACGCGATCCTGCGATGCCTTTCTCGGCTGAGAACTGGAATTTCACCCCATTTTGACAACGCCTTTTGCAGCGTCCGATCCAAAGGTTGGGTGTAAGCGCCTTCGACTGCATACCGATCCAGCAAAAGCATGGTGCAGGGATACAAGTATCCTCGGGCATCCACGAACATGTGCTCAAGGCAACTGCAGGTGCTGCTGCTTGTGTTTGTACGGTTTTTAAACCATTCGATGGCTGCAACATTCGCTTTTCGATCGTAAAGCGCTTTGAAAATAACATCGGATTGGTAATAGTCGATCAACTCCCAATACTGAACCGGCATCGGCAGGTTGATGCGCTTTGATGCTGCGGCGCGTCCGCCCATAACGACAGTGCCGCTGACCAGACGTCCGATCCCCATGTCGTCGAGTATTTCCAGCAACTCCGGAAGTTCATGGATATTGTGCGCCATTTCGGTGAAAGCCACCCGGGTCCGGTGGCCAAGTCCGGCTTCCACCAGTAGCCGTAATCCGGCCATGGCACGATAAAAGCTGCCGGGCCCCCTGACAAGATCGTGGGTCCGGGCGCGGGCGCCGTCCAGGCTGACCTGAAGCGCGAGCTTGTCGGTTCGCATCTTCTGCAATGCTTCAATTTTCTCATGGGTCAGCAAGATGCCGTTGGTTTGAAGGCAAACGCCATCGATGCGGGAATGCTCGGAACAAAATGTCAGCACGGAGTGCCATTCGGGATGGGAAAGGACTTCACCACCGGTCAAGTTGATTCGTGTGCCGCCCATTTTTGCAAAGTCATCGACCAAATCCATTACCTTGCGACCGGGAACAGGCGCAGACCTGTCCAGGGTGCAGCAATCGAGCCAGCAATGCCTGCAGAAAAGATTGCACTTGTCTGTAATCATCAAGGTTATGGATTGCGGCGGATGCAGATCAACGGCGTTGATTTGTCCGCTGATATCTCCGTTCACTGTCATTTGGTCTGCTCCATTTGGCTTTTGTTCCTCGAAACTCAAGCTATGGCGCTGATTCTTTATCGAAAACCACTCCCAGAACATCCAGCATGTGAAGCCTGGCATTGTTTTTTTTCATCCAGAAGAGAATTCCGGCGGCAGGTGATGTGATTTTAATGTTGGCTTTGGGCGTTTCGACCACGGCAACGACCTCGTCGACGTTTACGGGGGAGCCGTTCGATTTGTACCATCGCCCAAGCCATACCTTGTTTCGGCATCGCGGCATGCCGATCCAGCCAAATTTCGGTAAATGGATTAGCTTCATCATGTTATTGTCTTTATGTCTGCTTTTCAAAAAATTCTTTGCCGACGCCGCAATTCGGGCAAAACCATGAATCGGGAAGGTCCTCGAAGGCCGTTCCCGGTGCGATCCCGGCGGTGGAATCACCCTCGGCCGGATCGTAGAGATAGCCGCAAGCCGTGCATTCCCATTTGTCCATTCTTTATCTCCTCTATTCTTATGCGAGGTCGCATATGCTGCGAATTCTGTCGCAGCCTTCCTTTTGCAAAATCACGCCCAACCTTAAATTACGGGTTTGGGGCCGGGTTGCCATACCGCGGTAATAGGTGAGTATCTTGCCCGTCGCTTCCAGTGCATGTTCGTCGCTGAGGTCCCGGGCAATGGTTTGCGCGATCATGGGTTCTTTTCCACCGGCGCCGCCCACCATCAGCACCCAGCCTTTGGGCAACCCGATCAATCCGATATCCTTGATGGCCGGCTCTGCACAGGAGTTGAAACAGCCGGAAATGCCGATTTTGACTTTTGCTGTGATTTTTGGAAAGGGATAGAAACGATCCTCAATCTCGCGGGCAAAGGCAAGTGTATCCCGCTGGCCGCGGTTGCAGTAGGTTGTGCCCGGACACACCTTGACATACTGTTGACACAGTGCCGTCCCCGCTTTGGGTGGGAAGCCCAATTCGTCATAGACGGAATTGATGTCTTCTTCCTGGATACCGATGACGGCCAGGCGGCCGTCGCCGGTGACCTTTAAAATCTTGGCACCGAACTTTTGGGCCACGTCGGCGATTTTGCGACCGGTGGCGATATCGATCATGCTGCCCGGCAACCGGACGACAATGGCATACGTTTGTTCATCCCTTTGCAGGATGGCACCCTTGTACAACAGGTCATCTTTTGCCATGTGTACCCTCGTTTTTTTCCACGATCCTTAAATGATCCTTATCCTGAAGTGCCTGTGGGTTGCTCAATCGGGCCATTCAGATAGTTGATTAATTGCACATTGAAAGCTTCTATTTCCTGCTTGGTGTTGGCAATCATGCCCAAGGTGTCCCCGATCATCACCGTATCGCCGACGTTTCGAAGGATGAACAGCGTCCCGGATGCCGCGGCTTCTATTTCCAGGGAAGCTTTGGTGGTTTCAACCACTACCAGGGGTTGGCCCTCTTGCACCGGTTCACCGTCCTTTCCCATCCATTTCGTGAGCATCGGTTTGGAGCTGTAATTTTTCATCAAGGCGATATAGCGCGGAACGTTGACTAGTGTGACCATGGGATTCTCCTTCTATATTCCGATTGCTTTCTTTACCTCATCCAGACCCAACTCATCGATGATTCGCCCCATGCGGACCTTGGGCTTGAAATTACCAGTTTCATACCACTTGATGATGGTATCCGCCGCTTCAAGGGCCTGGGCGTCGTCGAATCCATCGGCGATGATGTCGCCAAAGCGCGGTTTGGCCCCACAGGTGCCGCCGATGCTGATCTGCCAGCCGTCGGGCAGACCGAGCAGCCCCACCTCTTTAAAGCGTGGTGCATTACAGGCGTATTCGCATCCGGCCACCCCGATTTTGAACTTGGCCGAAAGCATGCGGCCATGGTGGCGACGATCCAGTTTTGCGCCCACCCCCATGGCATCTTGTTTGCCGTGGCGGCAATAGGTGGTCCCCGGACAAAATTTGACCATGCGCACGCACAAGCCGATAACGTAACCGGTATCGCGCTCAATATCTTTCCAGAAGTTGTCCAGATCTGTTTCTTGAAGACCGAAAATGGCGATGCGCTGACCGGAAGTCATCTTCATGGTTTCAGCTTGGTATTTCTCGGCCAGATCCACTATTTTGCGGAATTCGGCAACGCTGATGAACCCACCGGGGATGTGCGGTGCGACGGCAAAGGTTTGTTTATCCCGCTGGATGATGGCCCCTTTTTCAAGGATGTCTTCTTTCATAATGTCGATCCTTAATGAAATAGCAGCAACGTAAGTTTTATCGATAGCCGGTTGCCTGACATTTCATGTGCTGCCGGTTTGGCCATCCGCCCCCCTTATTTTTGGCGTTTGATGTGCTTATCACGGAGCGAAAATTATGGCTGTCGGGGGGCGGATGGCAAACTGTTGCCCGAGGGAGTGGGCATGACAGTATCAAGCATTCGGTACGGCTTCGGCAGCATCCTCAAGACCCAATTCCACCAGTTTCTCTTTGGTCGGTATGCCGGTTTTCTTGTTCCATCCCCTGATATCGTAATATTCGTCTTTCATTTGTTCGAATTTTTTTTCGTCGATCACTTCTCCTTTGTACGGCCCCTTTTCCAGAGGTTCTTCGAAGAATTTACGGGGCAGGCTGTCGTCCTTGCGCCGCAGCCCCTGGCGCACGTCGAACATACGCTCCAGGTTGCGGACCCGTTCGGATGTTTTCAGGATCTGCTCGATGTCCCACTCCTTGCCGGTAGCCAGGTTGAAGATATTGCAGGCCATCTCTACGTCATTGTAGATAAACAGTCCGTATAGCCATTTGCATACGCCCATGTTGTCGGCGACCCGCTCCATGTGTTCGGAAATAACCGCCGATCGTGCCTTGCCCTTGTAGGACGTCGGAATGGCGGCCTCCGAATCGCCAAACTGCTCTTCGGCGACTTGCTGGAACCAGTCGTTGGCATGGTGCCAGTCCACTTCCAACAAGCTGCCCCGCAGCGGCAGGGGATCCCCTCGATGGCCCACGGCCTGCATCAGGCCCGTGCCCTTAAAGGAGCGGAATTCATAGGCATGGGGCGCCAAACCCTTGACCAGATCTACTTTTTCAACGGCCTTGGGCCCGAAGCTCTTGGCGGTCGCCATCTGGCCTTCGGCCAGTAGGTCCCCATAGCCTTCACGTGCGGCAATTTTTTTAATGGTGGTGAGTATGGCCTCCTTGCTGCCGCGTTCCATGGCCACACCGTCGGTCTCTTTGGCGGTAATCAACTTGTCATGGTAGAGCTCCATCAGCAGCCCAATGGAGGCGGATGTTTCGGTGCAGTCCATGCCCAGCTTGTTGACCAGCAAGGTGGCTTCCCAGAAGACATCCATGTCCAGATTCCAGACCGCGCCGGTGAAACCGCTGAACGGCTCGCAAGAGGTGACGCCTTTGCCCAATTCGGGAACCGATAAAAAGTTCATGCAACGGTTGGGGCAGCAAAAACAACCGACATTTTTAACCTGATTTTGCTCTACGTAGGACGGTGCCGCATATTTTTCCAGGATCTCTTCCCAACACACATCTTCGAAATAGCCCACCGGGAAAAATCCCATCTGGTACATCATGTGCACCCCCCTGGAAACGCCCCATTGAGAGAGTTCCTCATAGGCGGGGTGTTTGCGGATCTCATTGTTGATCTGAATGGACAGGTCGAGAAACTCCTGCGGTTTGGCGATTGGAATGCCGCCATTGCCCCTTACGGCAACAGCTTTGAGGTTTTTGGACCCCATTACGGCACCCATGCCCGTGCGACCGGCGGCATCTCCGGTTTCGGTAAGAATACAGGCAAACCGGACCAGTTTTTCTCCGGCCGGTCCGATACACACCACCTTGATCTCCGGGTCCCCCAATTCTTTCTGGATCAGCTTCTGGGTTTCGAAGGTATCCTGGCCCCAGAGCTGTTCGGCGTCGCGGATCTCCACCTGTCCGTCCTTGATCCAGATGTAGCACGGCTTTTCCGCCTTGCCGGTGATCATGAGATGATCGTATCCGCAGAATTTGAGCTCCGGCCCCCAATAGGCGCCGAAGTTGGATTTGGCCCGCAACTGGCTCATGGGCGACAGGGCGGTGACATCGACGCGTCCCGATCCCGGAAGGGCCGTTCCGGACAAGGGGCCGGTGTTGAAGAGCAACGGATTGGACGGATCGAACGCATCCGTGCCCGGTTTGTAGTGATCGTAGATCAGACGCACGCCCAAACCTCGGCCGCCCAGGAACTGGTCCACATAGGGTTCGGTCGGCTCGGTGGTGATCTCGCCCGAACTCAAATCAATTTTTAGGATATTGCCTGCCCATCCGTACATTTTTTAATCCTCCTGATATCGTCAAAAAAACAGCAACCGGAAACCTGGTATAAGTGGTTTTAGGAACCCAAAGCCTGTTTAACCAGCTGCGGGATGCATTCGGCGTTGGCAATCAGTTTCAGGTAGCTCTCCTTGGAAATCTCTTCGCAGGTAATGGCCCCTGTCGGGCACACCTTGGCACAGGTCGGGTCGCCGCCGCATAAGTCGCACTTGAGGACCCGGCCGTCTTGGCCGTCCACAAAGGTGGCCCCAAAAGGGCAGGCGAAGACGCAGCTGTGACAACCGATGCAACGGGTAGGGTCCACTTCCATGGCGCCGGTTTCGTAATTGCGAAATGTGGCTTGCTTGGGGCAGGCCATTTCGCAGGCCGGTTCTTCACAACGCATGCAATTGATGGGCACGTAGATGCCATCCTGCTCCCATTTGACTACATGCACCCGGCCCTTGGCCGGGCTGCAAACGGCTTCATGTTTCAAAGCGCAATAGCTTTCGCAGGAACGGCAACCCGTGCATTTGCGGGCATCGATGATTAAGGTTTTGTAGACCACCATGTCCTCCGTGTTCGTTGGTTGTTACTCAGAACGGCAGCAAGGCTACCGCTGCTTTTTCTTTGACAGAATCCGGTTTCTCTTTTCCTTCAAGCGCTGTGCGCACCAACTGCCCTGCCAGTCGGCACTTGAAGGCGTTGTTGGCTGTATGCGCATCGATGATGGTAGCCGCCTGGACGATGCCCTCTTCGTCGACCTGATAGTTGTGCCAGCTCAGCCCCTGGGGCGTTTCGAGGGCCGCCCAGGTTGAATTGGCTCTGGTGACGGGAATCGTGCGCAGGGCCGGACCGGCAAGCTTTTCCGGACTGCTGAGACTTTTCAGCGTTTCAGCGGCCTGAATGAGCTCTACAGCCAGGGCACCGAAAGCCGCCGCAACAGTATACACCGGTGGCGCCCCCACGGATTCCATCATCCGTCCGCGCTGCTCTTCGGCCAATGGCGTGGCTGCCGCCTGGCCGGCATTGAATCGCGCCAGAGGCCCCACAAAGAAGAGGCCCTCGGACTGTTCGACCCCTTGCCAACCCTTTTCTTTGAAATAGGCAAAGGGTTGAAACGTCCACTCTTCTTGCTGCAACGCAATGATGTCGCCCAGCTGTTCGGCATTGAACTCCTGTGGTTCGCCGCCATCGGCGGGTGTCAGGGCGATCTTTCCGTCTTCCGATACCTGCAGACCTGCCAGTGCCGGCAGTTGCGCATGCTTCCATTTGGAGAGAATACCGCCGTCGGCCAGAAATTCGTTGCGGAGCATGTCGGCCAGTTCGCAGGCGAACGACAGCAGGGTATCGCTGATATCCGTCAATCGTTGGTAGTGGCCTTCTTTCAGAAAACGGCTGACACCGCCGGCCACCGCCGTCAGGGGGTGGTCGTGCCGACCGCCCAGGATATCTTCGGCCTCCTGCGAAAGCGCCGCATGGCGCATGATTTTCTCGACAATCCGCTTCGACCGGATGGGTTGAGCGACGCTGCGGCCGGAGATGCGGAAATCGGCAAACGGGTCTTGCACTGTTGTCATCAGAAAGAAAAACTTACGCAAATGGGCCGTGGTGTATTGGGCCTGCAGCAGCGCGGTCCGCATGTTTTTCGCCAGATCCGGCGGTTCCACCTGAAACAGCCGATCCAGGGCCAGCGCGGCGGTCAGGTGGTGCGACGGCGCAAGGGTGGACACCATGCGCGGTATTTCCTCCACCGGGCGGCCGCAGCAAATGGCCTCCGAGGATCTGGGACTGGTGACCTGGTAGTAAACCGAAAGGTGCGAATCATTGTCATGCACGGTGATGCGGGAAGGCGTTTCCTGCCATCGCAGTGGTTCGAGCGTAATGGTTTGCATAGTTAATCCTTGTCCAACAGCGCACATTGCGTCGCCGACGTGTAGCGGTAGAAGGTCCCGCTCAAATCGATCAAATTGGCCGACATCTGTTCGATCTCTTCCTTGTTCTCCGAGGCAAAGGTGGAGCTGATGGCTGAAACCATTTTGGCCCCCGGGTCATAGACCGCCTCGGCCTTGCCGAAGCAGCCCCTGCAGGGCTGCCCAACACCTGTACACAGGCCGCCGCAACCTTCGCGGGTGGATATTCCCAGGCAAACCAGCCCCTGTTCCAACAGGCATCGGCCGCTCTCTTCGTACGTTTCATAAGAACGGATGACACTCTTGAATTTCTTCTCTTCCTTGAGCCGGCTGCAACTGGCGCAGACCGCTTTGTCTCCTGCAAAGCAGGC
>JASFGJ010000116.1:0-9169 GCA_050123815.1 Desulfobacteraceae bacterium | reverse complement strand
GACGCCGAAATTAGCGGCGATATAATTCAGTCGCAGTGCAAGGCGCGTAAGATACGGTTGATAGAGGTGTTTGAGCCCGATTTGCCGGATACCCGCATGCAGAACATTGCCCTCCTATCGCATATTTACCGTGAGCACCTGATTCCCGGCATCGATGCAGTGAACTATCGCCAGGCCATGGAGGATCTGATGACCGGGAGGATGCTTCAGGTAAATATGAATTTGTTTGAGTCTTTAATCCGCCGGGAAAATCGTTAGAGTCCTTGGTCAGGAGTTGACATTCGGCATCTCCGGCCGTCTATACAAGAGCAATGTGCTTTTTTATGACCATCAGACCGAAAGCCTCTGGTCGCAATTGATGTCCAAGGCGATTTCGGGATCCATGGTACGGCAGCCACTGCCGCAACTGCCTTCCAACCGTATGTCCTGGGAGCAGTGGCGGCGGGTGCATCCCGCAACGCTGGTTTTGTCTGATGATACGGGATATCATCGCGATTACTCGATCGATCCATACGAAGGTTATTATCGTGTAGCGGGGCTCATGTTTCCTGTGGGCAATGTGCGGCGGGATCTGGCCCCCAAGACGCGCATCCTGGGTATCTATCTGGATGGCCATGCAACGGCCTACGAATTGGATAAATTGAAAAAAAGATCGGGCTTGCTGGTCGATCGAATCGGATCCGAACAGATCCGCATAGAGGTCGGCTCCTCCGGCGAGGTGCTAAGCGTCAGACGCGCTACCGGTGAACCTGTCGAACACATTTTTGCCTTCTGGTTTGCCTGGCAGGCATTTCACCCACACACAAATGTGTATAACTTTTGACGGGACCGTCAACAATTCGCTATGGAACATCTTATTGCACCTGTTCGATTACGATTATACACACGAGAATGGGAAAGATTTTCGCTCGTGTCTCTAAAAATAACCTAGCGCTTATGGGGGTGGCATGTCTGATTCTTTGGCGGCAACACCTGACTGGATCGATGTCTGGATGAAATCGAACAAGATTTCGTTGTGGGGCGCGGCGGATCTCCGCGGTTTTAAGACTCCCCGGGATGAGTCCGGTCAGCGGTTTATATCGGCACTGAGCTTTGCAATACCGATGAATCCCCAAATAATGGTCGCAATTCAAGATGGACCGACACCGGTTTATGCGGATGAATACTATCGGATAAATCAAAAAATCAATAGGTTATCCGCCGACCTGGCGGCTGAGATCCAGCGCCGGGAGTTTCGAGCAAAACCGCTGGCGGCCTCGGATCGCACGGATACGGCAAATATTAAAGGGGACTTTCCGCACAAGACAGCTGCAACCCGGGCGGGATTGGGGTGGATCGGACGCCACTGCCAGCTGATTACCCGTCCGTTCGGATCCTGGGTGCGATTGGGAACCGTATTCTGCGATCTGCCCATGGCATGCGGGCCTGCGATCCGGAAAAGCTTCTGCGGACGCTGCACACGCTGCGTCGACGCCTGTCCCGCGAATGCCCTGAAAGGCGGCTCCTGGCACCCTGGGATCCCTCGCAATGCCATTCTGGATGCGGGTGCCTGCGACCGATGGAAAAAACAAAACTACTTTCAATACCATAAGGGACACGTTTGTGGTATTTGCTCTGCTGTTTGCCCTTATGGTTTAAAAGTATTGAAAAAAATAAAAAAGCTTTAACCCAAAATACGGAATGCTAGTATTGGAAAATCAGCAACCTCAACTTTAAACTTAATACTTCAAACTTTATACTGAAAACGGCTTAAATCGTTATTGATTTAAGCCGTTTTTACAATATGAATATCACGCTTGGGGAAGGGGATTTCGATGCCTTCCCGATCGAAGGCAGCCTTGACATTGTCGGTGACGGCCGAGATGGTATTAATTCTCTGGCGCGCGTCCTGGATCCAAACCCGCAACTGCAGATCGATGGAGGATTCGCCGAAGTTACGGACAACAACGCGGGGGGCAGGATCCTTCAATACCCAGTCAAGAGCGGATGCGACATCGATGATCGCTTTTTTGGCCCGATCGATATCCGTGTCGTATGCCACACCGATGTTGATCCGAACGCGGATGTTGGCTGAGATTATTGTATAGTTGACGATATCGCGTTTCATGATTTCGTTGTTGGGAATGACGATAATGATGTTGTCGGTCGTCTTTATTTTGGTGGCCCGCAACCCAATATCGATCACATCTCCCCAGGTTGCGCTGCCGGCCGGCGCGCTCCACACTTCGATACGGTCTCCGATTTCAAATGGACGGTCAATGATCAACAGGACACCGGCGATCAGGTTGGACAGGGTGTCTTTAGCGGCAAATCCCACTGCCACTCCCAGCACGCCTGCGCCGGCGACAAATGGCATGACGTTGACGCCCAGAATGTCCAGGGCCAGCACCATGGCCACGGCGTAAATTACCGCACCTGAGAAACGATTGAGTAACTCAAAGATAATGTTGTCGACCTTGGTTTCGGTTTTTTTTGCCCAGTTTTGTTCCAGGTAGGAGAGTAAAACAAGCAAGAATTCTTTTATCGGGGCTGTAAACAGCAAAATAAAGATCGCCTGGAGTGGTTTTTCCAGCAACTGCAGCTGAAACAGACGGATCAGATAGGTCCCCAGAAACAGAATCAGACCCAATCCCAATGTTCTGCGCAACATGGCAAAAAGCTGCTCGTTGATCTGAATAATCGTAATAGCGGCGAGCCGCTTTCTCACGATGCGCAGTATCGTTTTGATCAACAACCACACCAACAGTGCCAGACCAGTGGCCAAAAGTCCCTTTAAAACCATTCCCATTAGTGAGTCGGCTCGAACAATATCCAAGATTTGATTCAGCCATTGAATCAATTGCTCCATGGTTGCGCTCCTTTAACAGTCGATGGTTGGCAATGATCTTTTTTGCAGCGTCAGGGCAAATCCTGATGTTGCAAAAGCAGCGTTAGGGTAAACAGTTCAGCTCTGATGTTCAACCCAAAAGTCGGCAACATGTTTATGCCGCGCGATCCTTCCGGAAACCGTATTTATCACAAATAACTCACTGTCGTTAACTGAACGGGAATATGGACAATTCGCAGGTTGGGTATAGATAGATGTTGTTCAATAAGATAAACGAGGCTGGACGGCACATCCAGGCCGCGCTTGCCCGTGAATCGATGCAGGACCGCAACAGGTACGCTATTGCTGAAACCGTTTCAAGATCAGGTCGCCAGCGCGGACTGAATGCGTTCTTCGGCGGGGATCTCTTGCTTTGACAGAATCGTCCGAATGGCGGTGAGTTGATTCTCCAGATCGGCCACAGTCATTTCCAGGTGTTGGATGGTCTCGCCGGATGCCTGCTCCGTGACCTCCATGGCCTCCCGCAAATCATTGGCATTTTTCATCAGGTGTTTGACGTTCTGGATTTTGGCCAGCCGCAGAAACAATTCGTCGAAATTGATCGGTTTTTGAAGATAATCCGTTGCCCCTTTTTTCATTGCGACAATGGCATTGTCAATGCTGCCGTGGGCGGTGATCAGAATAACCTCCGACTTGATATTGTGCTCCTTTGCACTTTCCAGAACGTCGATACCGTCGACGCCTCCGGGCATCATCAAATCTGTCAGAATGACGTCATAGAATTGCTGGGTGATCATGTGCACGGCCGCGACGCCGTCATCGGCGGTATCGACCTTGTAATTTGCTTTGGACAGCTTGGTCTTCAGTAAAGAACGCGTGACCGGGTCGTCGTCGACCACCAAAATATTTAATACTTGCATTGTCATACCTCCACGTTTGTATACCGCTCTACCGCAATTGGTAAAAAATTGACTTCAAATGACGCTTGGGCACAAATCTGGGGCATACGCCGGTCAACGATTCGGTGGACCCGATAATCAGAAACCCTTCCGGTTCGAGCGTATCTGCAATTTTGTCGAACAGTTTTTTGCGATCCTCGAGCGTGAAATAGATGGCCACGTTGCGGCAGAAGATGATGTCGAATTTGCCCATTCCCGAAAATGGCTGCATAAGATTCATCTTGCGGAAGGAGACGACGGACCTGATTTCGTCCTTGATTTTCCAATCTGCGCCGCTTGACACAAAATAGCGCTGCAGCCGCTCCCGGGGGAGGCCGCGCTCGATTTCGAATTTATTGTAGACGCCATAACTTGCCTGCTTGATGGCGGCATCCGACAGATCAGTACCCAGCAGCTGGATATTAAAGGAATGACCCGGTCCCAACAGCTCAGTCAAGACAATGGCGATGCTGAACACCTCCTGCCCGGTTGAGCAGGCCGAACTCCAGATACGAATTTTGTTGCCGGCGAATTTGGATGTGCGTCTGTCGATGACCTCGGGTAATATTTTATGCTTGAGCAATTCAAAAGGGCCCGTGTCACGGAAAAAAAGCGTCTCATTTGTGGTGATGGCATCTACGATCTGCTTTTCGAGCCGCTTGGAGAGGTCTTTTTTGGCTTTATGGTAGAAGTCGCTGTAAGAGTCGCACTTTTCGGCCTGCAGCAACCGGCCCAAGCGGGTCTCCAGTAAATAGGCCTTGGAGAGCTCGATGTTGATGCCGGAAATTTCGTAAATATATTTTGCGAACAGCTTGATCTCGTCCTGCGAGATCTTGATCGATTGTCTGACAGCGGTCGCAGCGGCAGTTGCGGTCGTTGATGCGGAGACTGCTTTTTCGAGTTTCTTATGAGTATAGTTGTTCAGCATTTGAATAGGGCTCGCTCTACCTGAAATATGTCAAGGACGCCGATGGCGGCCGATGGCTTCTCTTTTATTTGTCATTTGCCCGGCCTACCGGATCCGCGGTAGGAAATGGATGATAAAACGGCGGATGCGATGCCGTTAAGCGGCGCCACAACATCGACGATACCCGCCTCAATGGGCTCTTTGGGCATACCAAACACGACGCAGCTGGCTTCGTTCTGAGCGATGACGAACGCGCCGTTTCGTTTCATCTGGTGAAGCCCTTGGGTGCCGTCTGAACCCATACCGGTCATGATGACTCCGGTGGCGCGGCCCACGTACATTTCCGCAATCGAACGGAACAAATAATCCACCGAGGGTTTGCAGCTGTTTTCGGGAGGATCGTTGGTGATCTTGATGACGCGCTGTTTGCCATCGGCACCGGCAACGATCTTCATCTGCTTGCCGCCCGGAGCGATGTAAACCGCATTCGGCTTCAACGGTTCACCATCGATGGCTTCATGCACGTCGAGGGGGCATTTCTGGTTCAGACTCTTGGCCAGTGATTTTGTGAACATCGGCGGCATATGCTGGACGATGACGACCGGTACGTTGATATCGGAAGGCAATCGCGGCAGCAGTTGCGCCAGTGCATTTGGGCCGCCGGTGGAGATCCCGATTCCAATGATGGATGAGGGCCTCGTTCGCGCGGTAAATGTCTGACTCGGCCGTGTTGTCATGGCCGGTTTGTTTTGCCGGACAGTGCGTGCGGCAGGTCTGGATTTGGGCAGCCTGCCCAACATGCGCTGGCTGCGGGAAAAAGCGGCCAGTATGGGTTCCAGCGCTTTTTGAACCGCTTCTTTGTTCGCGGCCATGGTCCCTGACTGGGGTTTGGGGATAAAATCGAACGCTCCCAGTTCCAGGGCCTTCATGGTCATTACGCCGCCTTCGCTGGTCAATGTGCTGAGCATGACAGCGCCGACATGGGGGGCGGTTTTCTGGAGCTGCGCCAGGACTTCCAGGCCGTTCACCTCCGGCATTTCGATATCCAGTGTGAGCAGATCGGGCTTCAGCGTCTTGACTTTCAGCAAGGCGGCCTTGCCGTTATGCGCTGTTCCGACGACATCCACATTCGGCAGCTCAGTCAGAACGTCGCTGACGATCTTGCGATAGACTACCGTGTCGTCAACAACTAAAACTCGGAGAATCTGATTATCGGACAATTTGGGTTCCTGCCGTTGCGGTTAGTTGTCTTCAGCCAATACTTTATCGACGTCCAGAATTCCGATGAGGCGGTCCTTGGTTTTAAAAACCCCTTTAAAGAAAGCGCCTTGCAACCCGCCGATGTTGGCCGGCGGCTTTTCCACCTTATCCATATCGGCAGGTACAACGTCGCTGATACGCGAGACGAGCAATCCAATATACTCGTTGGCTGAGTTGACGATGATGTTGCGGGACGATTCGTTAAGGTCGGTGGCCGTCAGACCCAATTTGTTTCCGAGATCGATGATCGTTACGATCTGACCCCGCAGGTTTAAAATGCCGGTCACATATTCCGGGGCCTGGGGGACCTTGGTCATCTCCATCAGTTTGTTGATCTCCTGAACTTTTAAAATGTCCATGCCGCAAAGCGCATCGCCGACATAGAAGGTGGCAAGTTCAACGCTACTGTTTTGCAACTCTTTTTTGTTACTCATGTCATCGTTTCCTTTTTTTCGGCTCGCAAATCCATGGCTGCAATGGCTGCCGCCATCAGGCGGCTATACTGCGCAGAAAGTTGTGGATGCTGTTCATCAGTTTTTCACGGTCCAATTTGATTTGGTAGTCGTCGATGCCGACTTTGGCGCCTCGGGCGATGTCTTCCTCACCGGCCAGTGTGGTCAGCGCGATTACCGGCAAATGAGAAAACGCCGGACTCTGTTTGATCTGTTTGGTCAGGCTGAAGCCGTCCATGTTGGGCATTTCGATATCGGTGACAACCAAAGAGATGCTGTCGGCATTTTCCTGCAGCAAATCCCAGGCGATGACGCCGTCCTCAGCCTCAATCACATTAAAACCCTCTTTTTCTATGGAACCTTTGACTTGAGTCCGGAAAAAACTGGAATCTTCGGCGAACAGGATGGTCGGTGCTTCGCCCTTGTCGTTCTGAGGCACCTCGGATGTTTCGAACCATTGGGGATTCAGCGTCTTGACGATCTCGAAAATGTCCACCAGCAGCGTGGTCTGGTCGTTGATGATGGCCGAACCCATGATACCCTCCTGGCGCAAGGTCGTCCCGTCGATGTCAAGATTGATTTCCTGGGCATCCACCGGCCCCATGGCCATAAGGCCGACTTCGCGATCGGCCACCACGAAGACGATCACCAGCATGTTGTCCAGGTCGCCCAGGGGTTTGACCGCCGCCACTTCATCGATGCTGAACAGCGGCAGCGTTCCGCCTCTGTATTTGATAACCCGTTTGCCTCCGACGTTTTCCACATCGGTTTGTTTGATTTTTTCGATGCGTTCCACCAGGTTCAGCGGCGCCGCAAATTGTTCGTCCTCGGCATTGCGGAAAATCAACAGGGCCTGTTTGTCCAGGCTGGCGCGATTTGCTTCCATCTCGGCCTGAGCGACTTCCGCCGCCCGTGATGTGGCTTCAATCGACATCAAGCCGGCCATCTGGGCAAGATTGGATACATCCAGGATCAGGGCGACACGGCCATCGCCCATGATGGTTGCGCCGGCGTATCCTTTGCACTTTTTAAGATCACGGCCCAGGGGCTTGACGACAATCTCTTCCGAATCGTTAAGCTCATCGACCACTAGCCCGTATTTCATGGCGCCGGTGGAGACCACGACGATGTTGAGGGCACTGTCGGCATGAAAGCGCCGTTCTTTGGGCTCGCAAGAGTCCTCCTCCCGGCGTTTTTGAGTCGGAACGTCTTCGGTAATCTCTTGCGATTCATCGGCAAAAAGCGGGCTCTTCTTCGAGCGCCGGTCGGCAATCGATTTTCGGCGATCCGGCTTGCTCTGTCCTGTTTTTGGATCGGTGTACCCTGTCTCGACTTCGATGACATCCGCCAGCCGGATCAGCGGCAGCAGATTGCCTCTCAGTCGGACGACATCGGCATTTCCGACGCGTTCGATGCGGTTGCGGACCTGTTCGGCCGGGATTCGCAGCAGTTCTTCGAGGTTTACCTGTGGAATGGCGTAGCGTTCGCCGCCGGTCAGGACAATCTGGCAGGGAATAATGGCCAGGGTCAGCGGCAGTTTGATGCGGATGGTGGTGCCTTTGCCCATTTCCGAATCGATGTCGATGATGCCGCCCAGATGATCCAGGTTGGTTTTGACCACGTCCATGCCCACACCGCGGCCGGAAACGTCGGTGATTTTTTCGGCGGTTGAAAAGCCGGGCAAGAAGATCAAGTTGACCTTTTCCCTCGCTGACATCAGCTTGGCCTGATCTTCGGTGATCAAGCCCTTTTCCACGGCTTTGACCGCCAGCCGGTTGCCGTCCAGCCCCTTGCCGTCGTCACTGATTTCGATGTTGACCTGGCCGGCCTCGTGATAGGCTTTTAGAAAGATTTGACCGGTCGGGTTCTTCCCGGCCTGCTGACGAACCGACGGCACTTCAATACCATGATCCACCGAGTTTCGCACCAGATGGGTCAACGGGTCGCCGATGGCCTCGATGATTGTCTTGTCGAGCTCGACATCTTTGCCTTCCAGGGTCAATTCGATTTGTTTGCCCAGTGTCTGGGCAAGGTCCCTGACAACTCTCGGGAATTTATTGAACACATTGCCAATGGACTGCATGCGTGTCAGCATGATGGCTTCCTGCAGTTCAGAGGTGATCAGGTCAATCCGCTGCCCTGCAGTCTCTGAGCCGCGATGATCGCCTGAAGTAATGGATTGCAGCAATTGGTTCCGGCTGAGCACCAGCTCCCCGGCCAATGTCATCAACTGGTCCAGCAAGCTGACATGCACCCGCAGGCTGGTCTCATGCTCCACTTTGCCGCTCTTTTTGACCGATCCACTTTCCATGACCGCCGGAGGGGCCACAGGGGCGGTCTGCAGCTCAACCACGGGTTCAGGGGCAGGGGGCGGCGGGGCAGGCGTCTCCGTTTCGGCGACTTCAGGAGCCGGCGGCACAGCGGTTTCGGCAGATGCCTGCACCGGGACTGGCGCTTCAGGTGTTTCAGCGGTTTGTTCAGGCGCAGGTTCCTCTGCCGCAGTACCGGCGGCAACCGGGTCGCCATTGAGTCCATAGAGCTGCAGATCGGACTTGAGCTCCAGAATCTGATGTTCGCCGACTTCAAACAAGACATTGATATCGCCGGGTTTCAATATCGATCCAAACAACACGGCAATGGTGGGAACGTCCGGCGTCCAGTCCTTGTCCAATTCAGATGCAGACTGCAGGGAAAAGTTGGTGCCGATGATGGCTCCTGTCTGCTCCATCTCCTCGATGACGCCCTGACAAGTTTTTCCAGCGGCTTGTATATCTGCCGCGATATC
>JASFGJ010000115.1:0-9170 GCA_050123815.1 Desulfobacteraceae bacterium | reverse complement strand
AGAAGATACCGGCCCGTTTTTCCGGCACCATTCTGCGCCAGAAACACAAACAGGTGGGCATGGTGGCGTTTTTCCAGGACCTGCGGGAAATCAAGCGGCTTGAAAAGGAGTTGGTCAACGCCGAGCGCTTGGCCGCCGTGGGGCAGACCGTCGCCGGCATGGCCCATTGCGTGAAAAACATTCTGCACGGCCTGAAGGGCGGCAGTTACATGATCAACATCGGGTTGGCCAAAGACAATACCGAAAAGCTGCAGACCGGTTGGAAGATGGTTCAGCGCAACATCGCCCGCACTTCGGATCTGGTGCAGGACCTGCTTTCCTATTCCAAGGAGCGCGAACCGCAATTGGAGCCCTGTCGGCCCAACGAGATCGCCGAAGAGGTCATCGAACTGATGCAGGAAGCGGCCGCCGAGGAGAGGGTCGCCCTTGCACTGGATCTCTCTGATCGGATCGACGAGGTGATCATGGATCAGCGCAGTCTGCACCGCAGCCTGCTCAATCTGGTTTCCAACGCCATCGATGCCTGTCGGGATGACCCCACTGCCGGCAAGAGCCATGAGGTGACGCTGACCACCGCACTGGATGCGGACAATATGATCCGGTTCGATGTCCGGGACAACGGATCGGGCATGAGCGATGAGGTCAAGTCCAAACTCTTTTCTTCCTTTTTCAGCACCAAAGGGCCACAGGGCACCGGCCTGGGCCTGCTGGTGACCGCCAAACTCATCGAAGAACACAATGGAACCATTTCGGTCGATTCCCAGTTGGATGTGGGCACCACCTTCAGCATTCGGCTGCCGTTGCTGGTTGAGACTTAGCTCTTGCGCAAAAAACTCTTTATTCCCCTCAGGGGAGAGGGGGAAACCAGCGCAGATACGTCTGCCCATGGATCGGCAATGAATTAGCGTATTAACGCTTACAAAGTGTAACCCATGTCCGGGTTGCACGGTATTTCTGGATGAGCGCAAAATATCTGCAATCAATATGGTACGAGCCTTCAGGTCCTGCCAGCTCGGAACAAGAGTTGCAGTTCTTGATTAAAGCCCGCCGCTACCGCCGTAATCGTGTAATTTTTATACGATTGATGGATTGGCGGGCCGTTAAGTGTTTACATTTTACCCATGTAAAGTTATGTTAGATACTTGCAGAACAAGAGCCGTACGCTCAGCCGGCCGTTTTCGGCTGGTGGAAAACAGATAGCACAGCCCATGACAACACGCCCAAAAAGCGGCCTGCTCGCCGCTATGCGCTCCTCACCGTGGATTATTCTGGGATCAACGGCCATTTTGCTGGTGGTTGTGATCGTATTGTCGGTGCAGAACACCAGCCGTGAAAAACGCTACATGACCAAGATACTCAGCGCCAAAGGGGCGGCGTTGATCCGTGCGGTGGAAGCGGGTGCGCGGACCGGTATGATGGGGACGATGTGGGGGGGGCGGCAGATTCAGCGCCTACTGGAGGAGACCGGACGCCTGCCGGATGTGGTGTATATGGCATTGGTGGATCCCGAGGGCCGGATCGTGGCCCACAGTGATTCCTCCAAAATCGACACTTTCTTTCGTGCGGATCGAAAACTGGTCCATTTGGGCCCCGATCTGCAAGAAAACTGGGAGCTTGTCGAAACGGGCGTCGGCGGGCCTGTCTTTGAAGTCCATCGCCACTTCCGGCCGTTGATGCCCAGGCGGGGCCACGGAGGCGGTCATATGCCCGGCATGATGCACCGGCGGCCGCGGGGTTCCGCTGTGCCGGATGAGTGGTTCGGCCAGGAGCAGTTGCTCATCGTGGCAGGGCTGGATGTAGCGCCCTTTCAGGCAGCCATTCGGGATGATATCCGAAATACGGTTATTTTTTCAGTAATCCTGCTTCTGCTGGGATTCGGGGGCTTTGTGTCGCTGTTCTGGATGAACAGCTACCGGGCCGCCAAACGCTCGTTGCAGGACACCAGCGCATTTGCCGACGAGGTGGTGACCCACTTGCCGGTCGGTCTGATCGCCACCGACCGGCAGGGGCGGATCACCTTCTTCAATGCGGCGGCCGAACGCATCACCGGTCTGACCTATGCCCAGGCTGCGGATCGGAAGCCGGATGGCTTGCTCCCGGAGCAGTTGTGCGGCCTTGCGCCAGCACTCGACAGCGGGGACACCATTGTCGAGCGGGAGATGGAGTGTGCCTTTTCCGGCGGAAATTCGGCGCCGTTGAGTGTCAGTGCGACCCGGATTGTCAATGAGATCGGCCAATTCGTGGGGCATGTGCTGATCCTCAGGGATCTGGGGGAGGTGCGCCGTCTGAAAGATGAAGTCCGCCGACAGGAAAAATTGGCGGCCTTGGGAGGCTTGGCCGCCGGCGTGGCTCATGAGATCCGCAATCCGCTGAGTTCCATCAAGGGGTTGGCAACCTTTTTCCAGGAGCAGTTTGCCGATGGCAGCGAGGCCAGGGAGGCCGCCGGAGTCATGATTCGGGAGGTGGATCGCCTCAATCGCGTCATTTCGGAATTGCTCGATTTTGCCCGGCCCACCGATTTGAACCGACGCCTTTCAGACCTGCCGCCGTTAATCAACCGTTCGATCCAGCTGATTCAGCAAGATGCCGCCAGTCAGAACATCACGATCGAGGTGCATATCTCCGATGACATCCGCCCGGTCAGCATTGATCCGGACCGGCTGACCCAATGCCTGCTCAATCTCTATCTGAACGCCCTTCAAGCCATGGCAAAAGGGGGTACGTTGACTGTCGGCTGCCACCTCGAAGATGGCGGACGCAAGGTGCGCATCACCGTCAGTGATACCGGAGAGGGCATTGCCGCCGAGCATCGCAACGCGATTTTCAATCCCTATTTCACCACCAAGAACAAAGGAACCGGATTGGGATTGGCCATTGTTCATAAGATCATCGAGGCGCACCAGGCGCACCTGAATGTGGAAAGCACTCCGGGGAAGGGGACGCGGATAATGATTGAGATCCCTTTATAGACGTTAAGCTAATGTTTTTGGACTGCGTTATCGGTCGTCGCAGTATTGCAATACAGCTTCCTCCTTCTGGCCTTGCCAAAAACATTAGCTTAACGTCTATATAAAAGGATATGAGAGAAAACCATGTGCTCAGAAAACGCAGACAGACAGACCCGACTGTTGATCGTTGACGATGATCCCGGTCACCTGGCCACTTTGAAGACCATAACCAGAAGCTGGGGATACGTCATTGAAACTGCCGACGACGGTGATGTTGCCGTGGAGTTGATCAAATCGAAACCGGTTGACCTTGTCTTGACCGATGTGCGCATGGCCCGGATGAGCGGCATGGTGCTGCTGGACCGGATAAAAAGGTACAATCCTTCCATTCCCGTGATTGTCATGACGGCTTATTCGTCGGTCGAATCGGCTGTAGAGGCCCTGAAAGCCGGCGCCTACGATTACCTGATCAAACCCCTCGATTTTGAAGTGTTGAAACTCACCATCGAACGGGCCTGCGAACATGCGGGGCTGAAAGCTGAAAATGTCCTGCTCAAAGAAAAGCTGCATACCGATTTGACGGTTACCCATATTATCGGGAAAAGCCGGGCCATGAAGGAATTGCTGGACATGCTGGCCATGGCGGCACCTTCCGAGGCCACCGTGCTGCTTTCCGGTGAGAGTGGTACCGGCAAAGAGCTGATCGCACGTTCGTTGCATTTTAACAGCTTGCGAAAGGACCAGCCGCTGGTGGTGGTCAATTGTGCGGCCATTACCGAAACCCTGCTTGAATCGGAACTGTTCGGACACGAGAAAGGGGCGTTCACCGGTGCCGACAAACGGCGGGAGGGACGCTTCATGCAGGCAAACCGCGGCACTATCTTTCTGGATGAAATCGGTGAGACCTCTCCGACCATGCAGGCCAAATTGCTTCGCGTGCTGCAGCAAAAAGAGATTCAGCGGGTGGGCGGAGACGAGGTGATTGAGGTGGATGTGCGCATAGTGGCCGCAACAAACCGCGATCTGGAGACCGAGGTTGCCGAAGGTCGGTTCCGGGAGGATCTTTTTTATCGGCTCAATGTCATGCCCATGATTGTTCCGCCGCTGCGCGAGCGCCAGGATGATATCCCCCTGCTGGCCCACCACTTTCTCGAGCATTTCGCCCTAAAAAATCGCAAGCCGGCTAAAGGCTTTTCTCCCCTGGCCATGGATATGCTCGTCAAATACGACTGGCCGGGCAATGTCAGAGAGTTGGAAAACGCGATCGAGCGGGCCGTGATTCTGCTTGCAGGAGAGCACATCACCGAAAAGCAGCTGCCGCTGAATATTGCCCAAAAATACCCCGTCCAGGAAACGACTGTCCGGCCGTTGGCTGCAGCCGCAAACGGTACGCGTTCTCTGGAAGAGATCGAAAAAGAGGCCATACTGGCAACTTTGGAGGCGACCAAGGGGAATAAAAGTGAAACCGCCCGCCGATTGGGGATCACGCGAAAGACTCTCCATAACAAGCTGAATAAATATCAGATAAATTGAATTCATCCATGGAAATTCGATGAAAACTTATAGCCCACGCCATATAAGGTCAGAATGATCTCTTTGCCCGGGAGCCTTGCGGCGATTTTTTTGCGCAGGTTTTTAATGTGGCTGTCAACGGTCCGGTCATAACCTGCATACTGATACCCCTGAACCTTGTCCAGCAGTTCGCTGCGCGAGAAGACACGCTCCGGAGAGGCCATCAGGACATTGAGCAGACCGAACTCACTGGGCGTCAGGATGATCGGCTGCCCGTCAATGGTCACCTGGCGGGTGGTTTTATCCAGGACGATGGGGCCTGCGGCAAGCTGCTGGAAGGATTGGCCGGGTCCCGCACGGCGCAACACCGCTTTGACCCGGGCCACGACTTCCCGCGGACTGAAGGGTTTGCAGATGTAGTCGTCAGCCCCGATCTCCAATCCGATCAGCCGATCGATTTCTTCCACTTTGGCGGTGACCATGATGATGGGAACATCGGAGAACTTGCGGACCTCCCGGCAGACCGTGATGCCGTCCGCACCAGGTAGCATGATATCCAGCAGCACCAATGCCGGCGCGGTGCGGTTTATCTTCACCACGGCCTCGTCGCCGCGGGTCAGGCAGGTGACGGTGAATCCGGCCTTGCTCAGGTAGTCCTTCAGCAGTTCGGCGATCTTTCTTTCATCCTCGACGATCAGTATGTGTTCATCGGCCATCGTTTTTCCTCTGGGATTGGTTTGCGCTTTATGCCGCAGTAGGGTTCTTCTTTCGGGCCAATGGAAGCTGGATCTCGATGGACAGCCCTCCTTGCGGACTGCGTTGTGCCCATATCCGGCCGCCGTGGCTCTCGATGATATGTCGACAGATGGACAATCCCAGGCCGCTGCCGCCGGAATCGCGGTTGCGTGATGTATCCACCCGGTAAAGACGGTCGAACAGCCTCGACAAAGCCTCCTGCGGTACGCCGGGTCCGGAATCCTGAAAACGGAAGGTCAGCGCGTGGTCATCCACCTGGCCAAAAATGCACAGCGTTCCGGGTGGATGGACATACTTGCAGGCATTCTCACAAATGTTGCTGAATACCTGACCGAGACGATCGGCATCACCCTCGATCCGGACCGATTGAACGGTGTCGAGTTGGGTGTTGACGGTTATTCGGCATTGATCCATCCGGGTATGGTAGTTCTCTAACACGGTTTTGAGAACATTGCAGGCACAAATCCATTGCTTGTTTATCAGAAGCCTGTCGGAATCGGCCATGGAAAGCAAGTGCAGATCTTCCACCAGTCGGCTTATTCCAAGTATCTCGGTATGCAAGGAGGCCAGATTGGCAGGCGTTGGCCTGCGGACCCCATCCTGGAGCGCCTCGACTTCGCCGCGTAAAATGGCCAGCGGCGTCCGAAGTTCATGTGAGATGTCGCTAAGCCATTGGAGCCGCATTTTCTCATAATTTTCCAGTGTTTGGGCCATTGCATTGAAATTTTCGGCCAGTTGGCCCAGTTCATCACCGGCGGTGGATGTGATGCGGACAGTGAAATTGCGCTGGGACAGCTCCCGGGTTCCCAGGATAAGCTGGTGAATCGGCCTTAAAACGGATCGCGCGAAAAGGAAGGCGATGACGGCAGTCAAGCCGATCACGACGCCGCCTAGCAGGTAGAGCTGTCTGGCCTGGTGTTCAAAAAGGGCGGCCTGTCGTCCTGTCTCGAAAGGCTCATGGGTATGCATCCCCAGCCATCCGACAACCTCACCGCCGACTTCGATGGCCACTGCGTCCCGCGGATCACCTGGGGCGGGGACCCCAACCACCGCTTGATGCCGGGCATCCAGTAACAGAACGCCCGGCAGTCCGCTCGGAGGGGGGCCATCCGGTGGTGTACCATCCCCTGGCGGCGGCTTGAAGTCGTAAAAGGGCGCCTTTTCAAATGAGGGTGGTGGTTTGAAGTCTTTGGGAGGCGCTTTCTCGAGCGAGGGCAGTGGTGGCGACGGCCCGCTGGCCGTTATGGCGCGCGTCAGTTGCTGCCACTGCTGCGGATCGCCTTTGAGACCGTCCCAACTGCCATGGGCGCGATACTCTTCCTGCAAAAGCGGTACAAGGCGCTTCAGCTTTGCCATTTCCTCCTGGTGAAGATAATTTCTGAACGTCAGGGCAAAAATATACCGCGACAACATCATGGCACCGGATACGATCACCAGGATCAGAAAAAATGCGCCGAAGAGCTTATATGAAAGTTTTAACCGCATCCCGGAGTGACTATGTTATATTTTATAGCCGATTTCAATCGCCATCCCATATTTCCATGAAAACCCACACTTTCTCCATATTTTGTCCATATTGTCGTTATAGTAACTGGCCTGAGTGCGCAAATGAAAATTAACAAAATCAAAAGGAGATGATTTATGTGCGGCGTGCGTTTGGATCGTTTGTTGACGGCAGCGGTTCTTGTGGCCGCGGTTGCGGCAACCCCGATGGTTGCCCGGTCTCAGGAGAGCGAGCCGGGAGCGCGAGGATCGGCATTTCTTCAACTATTGGCGTCCCGGCAGCTATGATGGCGATTCAGGGGAGAAAGATGCCCCCGGTTGATTTTCAAAGCCGCCCCACTGTCTTGGTTTGTCAGTCGGACCATGATTGCGCGCATTCGCTGGTGGAATATCTGGGGGCCAAAGGGTTTGCCGTCGGTTTTGTGTCGGAAAGCGACCGGGCGGTTGATCAGATCATCACCCAGGTTCCGGACGTGGTTCTGCTCGATTCCCGGATCCTGCCTGCCGGTGGTTACGATGTTTGCCGAGAAGTCCGGCCTTATTACAACGGTCCCATCCTCTTCCAGGGGTGGGAGCAGGACGAAGCTGCGCAACTGCTGGCCTTCGAACGGGGCGCCGATGAATATATTGCGATGCCTGCATCCCCAATGCTTTTGGAGGCTAAAATCAACGCACGTCTCAGCCGCGGCAAAATGAGCTATCATCAAGTTCGGATAGGCCAACTGTTGTTGGACGCCTCCCGCCGGGTGGTAGTTCTGGCCGGTCAGCCTGTCGATCTGACCACCGTGCAATTCGATTTGCTCTGGTACCTGGCCAAACGCTCGGGGCGCGTGGTTTCTCGACAGGAACTTTACAAAGCGCTTTTCCGGGAAAAATACAACGGGTATGAACGTTCCGTGGATGTCTACATTTCCCGAATCCGCAATCAGCTGGGAGACGATCCGGAAAATCCAAGCTACCTGAAAACCGTCCGGGGCGTGGGCTATCTGTTTGTCGACGCTGACGAATAAGGCGGGGCGACTCCTGCCTCCGGATTCGTTCCACGGCATTGTTACAAAGAGTTACATTCGGGTTACACAACTCCCATAAAGCCCATCACGTTATTGACGATATGCAGGATAAGCAGATGGTTTGAAGCGCATTCAAACCAAGAATCCGCCGCACGGATCGCCGGTCACCGGTGACCGCGTGCGGCGATGGATCAATCCCTAACTTTCAGGAGGCTTATCATGATGATCGGCAGTATGGGTTCGAACCAGTACAGTATGGGGCAAATGTCCGCCATGGGGATTCGTTTTTCCGCCCAGGGCATGCCCGGGCCAACGCCCCAGGGCCCAGCCATGGGCGGTCGCCCCGATCCGGCAGAGATGTTCAACAAGGTCGACCAGGACGGCAGCGGTGGGCTCGACCAGACAGAATTCCAAACCCTGGCCGGCAAAATCAGTGAAGCCACAGGCCAGGAGGTGGATGTGAACGAACTGTTTGCGACCTATGATACGGATGGAGATGGCGCCCTTAGCGAGGATGAAACCCACACCGCCATGGAGGCCAATCGTCCTGCCGGACCGCCTCCCGGCGGCATGATGGGGCCCATGGGAGGCATGGGGGCGATGCGGCCGGGCGCTGCGCCTGATTTGTCACAGATCTTCAGTGATGCCGATCAAGACGGAGACGGCTCGCTGGATGAAAGCGAGGTTCAGGGCGTGGCGGATATGATCAGCCAAGTGACGGAACAGGATATCGATGCGGCCGAGCTGCTCGCTGAATTTGACGAGGATGGTGATGGCGTTCTCGATGAAGAAGAAACCATCGCGGCCCTGGAAGCCAACCGTCCCGAAGGACCGCCGCCACAAGAGGGGATGACCTTCGGATCCGATGGTTCCGGAACAACAGTGTCATCCGGCATTGAGCGCTATATGCAAGTTGCCGGCCTGGGAATGGAGCAGAGTCGATCAAACGATTTATTCTCCATGTCCGGTACTAACGGCAACGGCAATGGATATTCCGGTGGGTGGTTCAATTCGGTGAATACCTGGAGCTGATTTCCTATTATGCAATTTGCCGACAACGCGTCTCGCGTGTAAAAAAAAGCAGCACCAGCGCCAGTGCTACCCAGGCCAGCATCATTGAAAATCCGGCCTGGTAGGCGGGCAATCCGTAAATCCTTACCCCAGCCTGCATCTGCCCCTGCCATTTTACGTCCAGCATCCAGCCGACCGCCGGTTGAAGCAGCATGGGGCCCATCATGACGCCCATATTGATAACGCCGGAGATGGTTCCGGCCAGATTACCGGGCACCGACTCTTTGGCAAGGGCAAAGCTGAGGATCATGCAACCGGAGCTGAATCCGGCAAGCAGCAGGGCTGTAATGCGCATGGCCAAAGGGAGATTTTCGATATAGAGCGCGGCTGCCCAACCCAGCAATGTTAGCGCACATCCGGCGATATAAAG
>JASFGJ010000114.1:0-9177 GCA_050123815.1 Desulfobacteraceae bacterium | reverse complement strand
TTTCTACCGCACGAGCCCTTATGCATCTGCCACAATGAGACGATGTGCCGTCACAACTGGGGCAACCGTGGTCACGCGCCGGCAACCCACTGCCTGATCCGTCTTTATCGGAAAAAAAGCAGTCGCCTCACATCGGATCGGACTTCTGAACAGGAACTCATGGTTCCTGTTCTGTGAATTCAAATATTTTATATCTAAAAATACCAAGCAGTTAAGTGTTGGCATGCGCTTTGCTCACAGAGGGCATTTGCGATGAGGCCATTTCAAACGCCGTGGATCCGGACTGGTTGGATGGTTTGGATATTGGCTGTGTTGTGAAGCCAATGGTTCAGTATTTCAGTGCAAGGGGAATTTCAAATGGGTCTGAAACGAATTTCTTTCGGATTGATGACGGAGGCGAATCCTTTTTCCGGTGGCCGAGCGGTTGGCAGGCCGCCATCGCAGTCTGCCAGAACAACAGCAGCGCGTCGAGATCTGAGCAGGGACCTGATCTGCATCTTCGCCGGCTGTATCGTTTACGTGATCGGCTTGAATGCTCTGACGGCGGTGCACCCGGCGGTGTTCGGTGGCGTGACCGGGATCGCGCTTTTGCTGCACTTCATCGTACCCGAATTGGACACGGGTGGGTGGTATTTTCTACTCAATCTGCCACTGATCGGGTTGGGGTGGCGCCGTCTGGGAAGACGTTTTATGGTTCTGACCATCATCGGGATCGTCTTTTTTTCCCTGGCAGTGCTGGAACTAAAGCCAGGGTCATTGATCGTTCATGACCGCATTATCGCTACGCTATTGTGTGGAGGGATTTGCGGTTTGGGCGCGGGCCTCATTCTGCGATCCCGTGGTTCGGCGGGAGGCTTTGATATTCTGTCCATTATACTCAGCCCCAAATTAGGTCTCTCGGTAGCGACACTTGGCTTTGTGTTCAACGTGGCGCCGCTGATCGCCGGGTTCTGGCTATATGACCGGGATACCATCCTCTACTCCTGCTTGTTTTTTTTTATTTACAGCCGGGTGGTCGGCGTCGTGATGAAAGGCATCACCGCCCGGTCGGAGCTTCCGATGGTCAATAATCCATTCGCCGGCGCCGCGGATTGCGAGAGCGGTGAGCAAACGGATGCGACAATGGAGCCGCTTCGATTCATTCCAGCGGAAAATGAGGCGTCGAAGCATTCTATCAAGAGCCAAACAGTCACTGACTTGGCGGCATGATGTCATATGGATTAAATCCGCTCAGTTTTTTTCATTTGAACGGCCGCTCTGGCGGCGTTTTCACCAACTGCCATTCGAAAGGGGGGCCCAATGGATGAAAAGAGGTACTACTGCTTCCCATAGTGTTGTACGTTCCCTGGAACCGACCGATCACCTACAAACCTGGCCTGCAACTGATACGACCTCGCCCTCCGACTCGGCAACGGACCACTTTGTCGAAAGAGACGGTGTGTCGTTTGCCGGCGCCCATTTAATCCTGGATCTTTGGGGGGCCAAAAAACTTGACGACATCGAACTCATGGAGCGCGTGCTTCGCAAGTGCGTGGTCAAATGCGAGGCAACCCTGTTGCACATTCATCTGCACCATTTTTCGCCCAGCGGAGGCATCTCCGGTGTGGCCGTCCTGGCCGAATCCCACATCAGCGTGCATACCTGGCCGGAGCGGAATTTTGCCGCATTCGATATTTTTATGTGCGGTAAAGCAAAACCCGAAGAGGCCATCGTAATTTTAAAGCGTACGTTTTCGCCTGAGATGATGAAGATTACCGAGAATTTAAGAGGTGTCAGCGGTCATGCCTAAATTTTCTGAAACACTTTACGACGCTTATGGACAAGAGTTTCGGATCGATGAACTGCTGCATGAGGTCAAGACCGACCACCAGCATTTGATCATCTTTCACAATGCCGCCTTCGGTCGGGTCATGGTGCTGGACGGCGTTGTTCAGACCACCGAAAAGGATGAGTTCATCTATCATGAGATGCTCAGCCATGTTCCCATCCTGGCCCACGGGATGGCCAGGCGTGTGCTGATCATCGGCGGCGGAGACGGCGGCATGCTGCGTGAAGTCTTGCGCCATAAACAGATAGCACAGGTGACCCAGGTGGAGATCGATCAGCAAGTCATCGATATGTGCCGCACCTATCTGCCCAACCATTCCGATGGGGCCTTCGATGACCCGCGTGTGACCATCGTGATCGATGACGGGCTTGACTACGTAAAGTCCACCCGGGACAAATTTGATGTCATCATCTCGGACAGCACCGACCCCATCGGACCTGGGCAGGCGCTGTTCAAGGAAGCGTATTATGCCGGCTGCAAACGATGCCTGACGCCGGGCGGCGTACTGGTGACTCAGAACGGCGTGGCGTTTATGCAACTGGATGAGGTAAGGACCACGGCGCGGCGTTTAAGCCGTGTGTTTGATGACGCGTATTTCTATACGGCTGCCGTGCCGACCTATATCGGCGGGATCATGACATTCGCCTGGGCCACCGATAACCTGACGCTGCGCCGTGTGGATATCGGCGCGCTAAGACGGCGGTACGCGGCCAGCGCGATCCAAACGCGTTATTACACCCCCGAGATTCATCGCGCGGCCTTTGCACTGCCCCAATATGTCCTTGAAGTATTAGGGAAGTAGAGCCATGAATACCCTTTTCTTTTCTCAATATAACGATGGCGCTTGCTATCGTGAGCTGATCCGGAAGCACGGCTCGCCCTTGCTGCTTCTCAATGCCCACACCGTACGCGAGCAATACCAACGCTTCAAGCGTGCCTTGCCGAACGTGGAAGTATACTATGCCGTTAAATCGCTGCCCCATCCGGCCATCCTGCGCCTGCTGGCCAGTATGGGCTGCCGATTCGACCTGGCCTCCTCCGGGGAGATCGAGTTGATCCGCGAGCTCAGAATATCCGCGCGCCGCACAATCCACTCCCACCCCATCAAGCGCGACAGCGATATAAGAGATGCGCTGCGCTATGGATGCACGACCTTTGTGGTGGACAATGCGGATGAACTGCTGAAATTTATGCCTTACAAGCATCGGGTCGGCCTGTTGATCCGTATCAGCTTTCGCAGCCAATCCGCAGTGGTGGATCTGTCCAAGAAATTCGGATGCGCTTTGGAAGAGACTGACGATTTGCTGATGCTGGCTGCCAAGCTGGACATCCATGTCAAGGGGCTGTGCTTTCATGTCGGATCCCAGTGCTCCGATGCCCGGCGGCAGGTGGACGCCATCCACGCCTGCAATGCCGTTATTCGTCGCCACCATGATACCGGTGCCGCGCCCATCAGCACCTTGGACATCGGTGGCGGTTTTCCCATCGCATACGACGGCGGTCGTGTCGATATCGATGCCTATTGCGCTGCGATCCGAAGTGCCATCGCCGCGCTTCCGCCCTATATCACCGTCATCGCCGAACCCGGCCGATTCATTTCAGGCCCGTCCATGATATGCGTCACCTCGGTGATCGGAAAAGCGCTGCGCAACGGCCTGCACTGGTACTACCTGGATGACGGGGTATACGGCTCCTTCAGCGGACAGATTTACGACCATATGCGATACCCCCTCGAAATATTTTCGGACGACGCGCGCCGGTTTCCCAGTGTGCTGGCCGGTCCGACCTGCGACAGCATCGATCTGATCGCCGAAGATGTTCACATACCGGAGTTACAGCTGGACGATCCGGTTGTGGGTCACATGATGGGGGCCTACACCCTTGCCTCGGCCACAGACTTCAACCTGCTGAAAAAAGCGAAAGTGGTTGTTATCGAAGATATGGCCGGACCGGTTCGGCCCAATGGAGAAATGCGATTTCCTTTTTTTGAGAAAAATCAGAACTGATAGTTCTTTTTTGACAAATGTTAGGGGCGATACCATCTTTCGCGCCCAAGCCGTAACGGCAAAATCAAATCCTTTTACGATTCAGGAGATGCCAATGACCAAAGCAGAAATCATCGAACAAATGGCCCAAGACGTGGGAATCACAAAAACAGCCGCAGCAGCGGCCTTGCAGTCCCTCATCGACAGTATCGGCAGCGCCCTCAAGAAAAAAGACGGGAAGGTAACCCTGACCGGATTCGGCACGTTTGCCAAAACTCGCCGCAAGGCGCGCAACGGAAGAAACCCGCAAACCGGTGAAACCATCAAAATCAAGGCGCACAATGTGGTTACCTTCAAGGCCGGCAAGAAACTGAAAGCGACGATCTAACGGTCGGCGCACCGACCATCTGATTTGGTACATCAAACGCCCGCCATAAAATGGCGGGCGTTTTCATGATAGAGCGGTCGATCGGTCAGCGACTAAACCATATCCTCCATTTCGTCGGTCAATGCACTTTTTGCCTTATTTGCCGGTTTTTCACTGATCATGGCTTCGGTAGTCAGCATCAGACCGGATACCGACGCGGCATTTTGAAGCGCAAATCGCACCACTTTAGTCGGATCGATGACACCGGCGGCCAGCAGGTTTTCATAAGTGTCGGTTTCCGCATTGAATCCGAAGTCGCTTTTGCCTTCCAGCACCTTGTTCAGCACTACGGAGCCTTCCAAGCCGGCGTTGATGGCGATCTGACGCAGCGGCTCCTTGAGCGCGCGCTGCAGCAGATTTAAACCTGTTTTCTCTTCGCCTTTTACATCCACCTTGTCCAATGCACCAATGCAGCGCACCAGGGCCACGCCGCCGCCGGGGACGACGCCTTCTTCCACGGCCGCGCGGGTAGCATTCAGGGCATCTTCCACCCGGGCCTTTTTCTCCTTCATTTCGGTTTCCGTGGCGGCCCCGATGTTGATCACCGCAACGCCGCCCACCAGTTTGGCCAATCGCTCCTGGAGTTTTTCGCGATCGTAATCCGATGTGGTCTCTTCGATCTGCGCCCGCAGGGTCTTGATCCGGCCTTCGATGGATTCGCGGCTGCCGGCGCCGTCGATGATGGTGGTATTGTCCTTGTCGATGCGGATGCTTTTGGCCTTGCCCAAATCGTCGACCGTCACATTCTCCAGCTTGACACCCAGCTCTTCTGAAACCACCTGACCGCCGCACAGCACGGCGATGTCCTGCAACATGGCCTTGCGCCGGTCGCCGAAGCCGGGAGCCTTGACCGCCGCCACTTTGAGGGTGCCGCGCAGCTTGTTGACAATCAGGGTCGCCAGCGCTTCGCCGTCCACGTCTTCGGCGATGATCAACAGCGGTTTTCCCAATTTGGCCGTCTGCTCGAGCAGGGGCAGCAGATCCTTCATGGTGGAGATCTTTTTCTCATGAATCAGGATATAGGGCTCTTCCAGGACGGTCTCCATCTTTTCCGCATTGGTCACAAAATAGGGGGATAGATAGCCGCGATCGAACTGCATGCCCTCCACGACTTCCAGGGTGGTCTCCATGCTCTTGGCCTCTTCGACGGTGATGACGCCCTCTTTGCCGACCTTTTCCATGGCGTCGCTGATCAGCTGGCCGATGACCAAATCGTTGTTGGCCGACACGGCCCCCACCTGGGTGATCTCGGTTTTGTCCTTGGTGGGTTTGGACAACCCTTTCAAGGCGGCAACAACCGCTTCGACGCCCTTGTCCAGCCCGCGCTTAAGCGCCATGGGATTGGCGCCCGCGGCCACCAGTTTCTGTCCTTCGTTGTAGATCGACTGGGCCAGAATTGTCGCTGTGGTTGTTCCGTCGCCGGCGGTATCGCTGGTTTTGCTGGCCACCTCTTTGACCATTTGCGCGCCCATGTTCTCAAATTTTCCCGCAAGCTCGATCTCTTTGGCCACGGTCACGCCGTCTTTGGTGACCAAGGGGGAGCCGAACGATTTTTCCAGAACCACATTGTTGCCTTTGGGACCCAGGGTCACCTTTACCGCATTGGCTAGGGTGTTGACGCCTTTGAGCATCCGCTCCCGGGCCTCGGATCCATAACAAATCATTTTTGCAGCCATAATGTGTTTCCTCCTTATGAATTGACAACCGCCATGATATCATCCTCACGCATGAACAGGTGTTCGACGCCGTCGATTTTAATCTCCGTACCGGCATACTTGGCAAATAGAATACGGTCGCCTTTTTTGACGTCCATGGGTGTGCGTTTACCGCTGTCGTCACGTTTTCCCGGGCCTGCGGCAACGACCGTTCCTTCCATGGGTTTTTCCTTGGCGGTATCCGGGATGATGATGCCGCCCGCACTTTTTTCTTCTTTGTCCGTTCGCAACACCAGCAAACGATCGTTCAGAGGTCGGATCTTCATTGAATGATTCCTCCATTTGGTTTTGATTTTTTTCAAGGTTTTGAAACCACCTCAAGGGTTTTTCAGGCGCGCTTCGATCGTGATCTATCCTTCCAATTTTTAATCCACCTGCATGCTGATAAAAGATTTATAATCAAAAATTGGGCCAACAGGAGAAGGCGTGGCATGCTGATCTTACAGCGCGAAGATAATCACTTCTTTTTTTGTGTCAACGGGTTGTCAAAGATAAGAAAATGTTTATCAGTAATATGTAACTAATTGAATATATATGTATTTTACGAGTTGCTGGCCGGCTTCAGCCCACACCGGCAGCAACGACAGCAGCATTTACCCTATCGTTGCAAAAGTCGGAGGGCTCCAGGGTCAAGGCGGAAAGGGTGAAGCTGTAGTAAATCTACTGCGAGCCCTTTCCAACGCAGGATCTGGAGTCCTCCGGCTTTCCCCGAAGGGGTAGAAAACATGCCAAAATCGACCCGATCCTTTGGATGCCACCAGGAGTGATATCCACGACAGGTCTCTTTCATACTATTATTGGTTAAATAATCAGACATCTAAGCCTTCTTTGGCATGTTTTTTATGCAACTATAGGGTTTACTGCCCATGACGGCAGCTCTTCACGCAGAGGAGCGCCCATGCGGCATAAAAACCGGAATTCCTTTTTCCTATTTGGAGTCAAAAAAATAACAAGTATATAAATATCAGATCGTTACGAATTGGCAAGCTCTTTGCTGAGATGATCTGAGTAAAACGACCTGCAATATCATTTCTCACGATAGTGCATGGCGGATGTGGAACGGTAACGGAAAGGGAGGGGCGCGGTGATTGACGATAGGCGTATACCCGGTTTTGACGTGGCCCGTGCGTTTGCCATCACGGCCATGATTTTGGTGAATTTTCAATTTTCAACGGGCCGCTGTCGAGGGGCTTGCATGCCTCTGCCCTGTCCGGGTGCGGCCGGCGAAAAGGGCTCATAACATGCCACGGCCGCTTTCCCTCATCACCTTCGATCTGTTCGGAACGGCAGGTCTCAAACAGATGGGTATTTCGATCGGACCTTTGATTCGGGATTATTTGGAAACAAAAGCTGCGATAGAGCGCGACGGCAAGGCACAGGGGCATCCGATGGAGTATGATATGGCCTCATAACCTCAAGCAGTCCATCAGCCTTTGAAGGCCTCTTTGCGGATGCCATACTTGCACATCAATTTATGGAGCTGCCGCGTGCTGATGTCGGCCTCTTTGGCCGAGAGATTGATTCGACCATTGTTGCGCGCCAGCAACGTTTTCAAATAATGGCGCTCAAAATCTTCAATGGCTCTTTTTCGCGATTCAGCCAGGGAAAGATACGAATCCACAGGGACCAACGCTGCGGATCGGTGTTGCTCAAACAGTTCCAGGGGGAAGCTGTCCGGGGTCAGAACCGAGCTGGTTTCCAGGATAAAGGCGCGTTCGATCAAGTTTTCCAGTTCTCTCACGTTGCCCGGCCAGTCGTAGCTGGACAACCCCTTGAGTACTTCCGCATGGATCCCTGTAATGTTCTTTTGAAACTCCTGATTGAGGTCGGCCAAAAACCGTTCCATCAGGTCCGGCAGATCTTCGATGCGCTCCTTTAACGGAGGAATCTGAATGGGGAACACATTCAAACGGTAGTAAAGATCCTTGCGATACTGGCCCTGATCGCAAAGCTCTTTTAAATCTTCATTGGTGGCCGCAACGACACGCGCATTGGTGCGGGATATCTCTTCGCTTCCGACGCGGCTGAAGGCACCATCTTGGAGCACTTGAAGGAGTTTGATCTGGGCCGCAGGGGTCAGGGTACCGATTTCGTCCAGAAAAATGGTGCCGCCGTCGGCCAGTTCGAATTTGCCCATTTTTTTACGCACGGCGCCGGTGAAGGCGCCCTTTTCATGGCCGAACAGTTCGCTTTCGATCAGCGTATCGGGAATGGCGCCGCAGTGAACGCTGATAAATTGCGCATCCCGGCGATTGCTGTGCTGATGAATCAATTTGGCCAGGATGGTTTTGCCCGTCCCTGTCTCACCGGACAACAAGACGGTCGTTTTTGTGGGGGCCGCCGATTGTATTTTTTTAAACACATCCTTCATGGCCGTGCTTTTGGTGCGAACCACATCGGCGGCATCGGACCTCCAGAACTGAGTCCTCAGATAATCCAACTCGGACTGCTGCAATATAGAGGAAGCAATGGATTCGGCCACCAGTCGAATCTGTTCCTCTGTCAGCGGATAGGTGATCAAGTCGAAAGCACCGGCCTTGACCCACTGGACGGCCTGGCGCATTTGCTCGGGCCCGGCCATGACCACGACCTCCGGCGTCGAGGATTTGAGCGTAAACGACTTCATCACGCTCTCTACAGACGCATCCCGGGAGTGTTCTGCGAGCAGATCGATATCGACAAAGACGATATCGTAACGCGCCCGATCCATACCCCTGAGCGCTGCCGGTATATCCGAAACGGTCTTGAGGCGAAACCTGTTTTTAAATGCAGATCGTATTTTGGATCCGTCAGCCGGATTCCTGGAAATGAACAGCGCCGATCTCATGGTGCTCCTCCGAATAAAGGGTCAGTCGCTGCGGATCTGCTCTTTTAGTAAAATTGAAAAAGGTTGGCAATGCTTTTTTCGAATCCTGGATCAGAACCGTCGATTCCGATTGCAGGAGCGAACCGGAATTGGTGTTTCATATAAATATATCTTTAATTAACAATTGGTTACATGGGTTTTTCAGGAATTCTATCGACTTTTGAGATCACTGGCCGGGTGTATTCAGACAGACCAGGCCCTGTTTATTTCTTTGCTATATATAATTTATTATAAAAACAATAAGATGAAATTTGGGCACGCCTTTTGTATTGGCATCTTCAGCATTGCATGTAAGGTGCTGTGACCGAAATCCAATCAAACGCATTTAGGAGGCAGTCGATGAAAAAAGGAATGAA
>JASFGJ010000113.1:0-9231 GCA_050123815.1 Desulfobacteraceae bacterium | reverse complement strand
GAGCGGTCAGGGCCTGATTAAGGTGAAAGGCAGTCAAATCGATCTGACCGATCCGGATGCGTTGGAAGATCTTGCAGTAGGTGGAAGGCTTGATGAATGAAATCGGTTGGGCCGGTTGGGCCGGTTGGGCCAGGTGAGAAATACCTTCCGATGAAGCAGAGCCGGCGTCTGCGCCGGCCGAAAGGCAGGGACGGAGCCCCCGCACAAGACCAGCGGGACAGGCCTGCCCTACGAAGACCACCTGTTTGATGACGGTAGTACTGAAAACGTAGGGCCGGACTCAGCGCCGGCCCGAAATATAACTCAAATCATCGACAGTTATGCTGCTGTTGCTTATCTGCCAATAGGGTTTATTTTTCGTGGGTAACCAACGCTTTGCTCAGCATGCGGATGTGCCCCATCTCTTCTTTAATGATTTCGTCCAGGCGGTTTCGGCCAAACTTCTCCGGGACAGCCTCACGCATCCCGAGGTAGAAAACGATGGAGTCTTTTTCGGCGGTAATGGCATCTTTTAAAATTGCTTCAATGGAAGAGGTGTCGATCTCCTTTTCGAAAAAGACCCGTGTGTCGGCCAAAGCGCGCAGATAATGGACTGACTCCCCCTCAGGGTCGAAAACCGTCGATGCTTTTTCCGAAGCGCTGAGCGCCGACCGCATCTCGGCAAAGGTCTTTTCATGATCGACTTCCATTTCCGCCAGTTCCAGCAGGAACTCTTTTGATTGCTCATCATCGATGGCCGCCGCTGCAGTCTTGTAAAAGGTCGCGCCGTTGCGCTCCATTTGCTCGGCCATTTCGAAAATGTCATCCGCATTAAAATCGTACATCATGCCAGTATGCTCCTTTCCTTTTCAATGAAACAATTAAAAGAGAAAACGAATCTCATGGAGCCAGATATCATGCATCGCCCTGTTTTGACTCGTTCAGTTTACACTGCTTGTCCCATTCCGGGCATGCCTCCTCCATAGATGTTGTGTAGTGCAGCAGGCACTCGCCGCATTCCATCTCCACGTTCGGCACATCGCCGTAACGTTCCTTGAGCTGTTCAGCCGACAAGTGCGTGGCAAAACTGCATCCGCACTGGGGACATGCCGTCTTTATCTGGTAGCGCTTTTTGGTCATTTGGGCCTCCCGAAAAATGGCTCAGGGATTAAAAAAGATCAAAGTAAAAAAATCATCTGCTTCATATAAGTCTATTTCAGAGGGCCGAGCAACTCGTCAATCTGATCGGCCGGCAATACCTTTGCATCCAATGCGACGTCTCGAACGGTCCGGTTGGTTTCGTAGGCTTTTTTTGCCAGTTCCGCCGCACGGTCGTATCCGATGTGCGGCACCAAAGCCGTAACCAGAGCCAGACTCTTTTCGATGTAAGATTCGCACTGCCGTTTGTTGGCGGACAGCGCGTGCAGGCACTTATCGGCAAACATCTTCGATGCCTTGGCCAGCAGATCGATAGACTGAAGCAGGTTGTGGCTCAGCAGAGGCAGGGTGACGTTCAATTCGAAATTACCCGACTGGCCGGCCAGGGATATGGCGGTATCGTTGCCCATCACCTGGTAGGCCGCCTGGATGACGGCTTCGGGAATCACCGGGTTGACTTTGCCCGGCATGATACTGGAGCCGGGCTGCAATGCGGGAAGCTGCAATTCACCGATACCGCAGCGCGGGCCCGATCCGAGCCAACGGATATCGTTTGCGATTTTCACCAGACTCACGGCGATGGTCTTCAACGCGCCGCTTGTTTCAACCACCGCATCCTGCGCCGACTGGGCCTCGAAATGATTATCCGCTTCCTGGAAGGCGATTCCGGTGTGTTCACAAATCCGGGCAATCACCTGGCCGGCAAACTGAGGATGGGTGTTGAGACCGCTGCCGACCGCCGTGCCACCCAATGCCAATTCGGTCAGCCGAGGCATCACCGCTTCCAGTCGTTGCCCCGCCAATTCAATCTGCCGCGAATAGCCGGAAAACGTCTGCCCCAGCGTAACCGGTACGGCATCCTGCAGATGTGTCCGTCCGATTTTTCGGATCTCTTTGAAAACCGCTGTCTTGTCCGACAGGTGGCGATGCAGATAGGTCAGCGCCGGACGCAATTGCCGCTCGATTGCCAGAGCCGCAGCAACGTGAAGGGCGGTTGGAATGACGTCATTGCTTGATTGGCCGAGGTTGACATGGTCATTGGGATGTACCGGTGCACGGCCGCCCCGCTGGCCGGTGAGAATTTCGTTGGCCCGAGAGGCCAGCACCTCATTCATGTTCATGTTGGTGGACGTTCCTGAGCCGGTCTGGAACAGATCCACCACGAAGTGATCGTTCCACTGCCCCGCCATGACCTCTTCAGCGGATAGAGTGACGGCATCGGCGATTTGCGGCGGCAACAACTCCAGCTCCTTGTTGACTTGAGCGGAAAAACGCTTGACCATCGCCAGGGCATGAATCAGACCGGCAGGAGGTTTTACTCCGCTGTCGAAGAAGTTTTCAACGGCGCGCTGCGTCTGAGACCCATAGTGTGCGTCATGGGGTACCCGCACTTGCCCCATGCTGTCAGACTCCTTCCGAAATGCGTTTTCTTTTTCTGATTGGCTCATGATGTCAGCTTTCTTATACCTGTTTCTCCGGTACTATAATCATTGATTGCTATTTTCAAAGCACCAGCGAAATCTTTCTCACAGCGGCATAGTTCGTGTTCATCCATAAATACGATTCTCCTCTCCCCCTTTTGGGATAGAAACAGGGTGAGGGGGTGATTTCAAAGTCTTACCCCCTCACCCTACCCCTCTCCCTCAAGGAGAAAATAAATGGATAGGTACTGGTTCGTGTCCATCCAGAAGCGGTCAACCCGTTCCGTACCAAAGCGTCGCAATAAAAAAATCGCGCTATACAGGCGCTGTGGGAGCGGCGTCTCGCCGCGACAAGGCCTTCTTATGGCTTTGATGTCGCGGCGAGAGGCCGCTCCCATACGAAATCATGTTTTCCGAGAACTGCTGGCATAACAAAAATCCTTTTGACAACAACACGTTATGACTCTATAGTGGTTTTGGTTCTGCATCTGCCTCATCAGGTGTAGCTAAAATGGCTCAGGCGATTGAAATTGAGCGGACCGAAACCCAAGGCTCAGACCATTCAATGAAATCTTTCTTCAAAACCATAGGCAATAAGATCAATCAATTTGCGGGTCGATTTCGCAAAGGAAAAGTTTCGCGCGATGATCTATTTATCGGCGAAGTGTTGAAACGCGCCGGTATTATTACCGAGCTTCAGTTGATGACCGCGCTGGAATCCCAAAGAGAGCTCTTGTTGCAAAAGGGACGGGCGGTCCGTTTGGGCCGGGTTATCGTCGATTTGGGTTACGCCCGGGAATCCGATGTCATCCGAACCATCAACGCCGAATATCAAATCGAGGTCGGCTCCTTGGCCGATGATATACGACACCTGCTGTCACAAAAGTACGGCGCTCACTTCGAACGGCTGCCCAAATCACGCATCCCAATGTGGGCTCAACTCGCCGTGGCCACGACATTTGTGGTGGTCCTCACCATATTTACGTTGAGTATGGTGGTGCTGGACGAGCAGAAAGACCGTCTCTACGACCAAACCGTACGACTGGGTATGGTGAGCCTCAGCTACTTTGCAAACAATGCATCCATTCCACTGCTCGAAGATGACATCCTGCGTTTGAACACGCTGATCAAGGAGGCTTCTCGCGTGGAGGGGCTGCGCTATGCGCTGATAACCGATGCCGAAGGTCTGATCAAGGCCCATACCGATATCAATCTGATCGGCGTTCCTTTTAAGCATTTTGTCGATGCCCAGGACCTGATGCGCAAAGAGGATGTCGAATATTACACCTACTACCGTCCCGATGGCGAACGCTTGTTGAATCTATACCGCCCCATCCGATTCAAGGACAAATCCCTGGGCCAGGTTCACGTGGGAATTTCGCTCAACTTCATCGAAGACCTTGTACGGCAGGAACGCATCTCCGTTGTTTTAGTGACATTGGTGGTCATCCTCATCGGACTGGGAATCGCGGTTCTTTACGGGTTCCGTTTTTCACGGCCCATCTCCCAATTGGTCCGGGCCACCGAGGAGATCGCCAAAGGCAATTACCAATATCGCGTCCCCATTAAACGCAATGATGAACTGGGCAATTTGGCGACTGCATTCAACAACATGGGCCAGGAGCTGTGGAAAAATTCCATGACCCAAAAGTCATTCGGCAAATACGTAGGAGCCGAAGTTCTTGATATGATCCTGGCCAATCCTGAAACAAACTGGCTCAAGGGGACGCGCAATGATGCCACCATTGTCTTTTGCGATGTCCGCGGCTTTACCGCCTATGCCACTGAAAATGCACCGGAACAAGTGGTCGAGGCGCTCAATACCTATTTGGAGATCGCCACATCGGTCATCATCAAACAAGGCGGTTATATCGACAAATTTATCGGTGATGCGGTCATGGGGGTTTTCGGCGTGCCGGTTTTCCGTCAGGATCATGTGGAGCGGGCCGTACGGGCAGCCATGATTGTGCAGGAACAGTTGCATAAAAAAAGCCGGGATGGTAACAAGTTGCTTGCAGCCGTGGGCATCAGTATACACACCGGTGTCGTGGTTGCCGGCAATGTTGGGTCACAATCAAAAATGGAATACACCGTCATTGGGGACAGCGTCAACGTAGCCGCCCGACTGAATGCTGTGGCAGGCCCCGGCGAAGTGGTTGTCAGTCAGCAGGTGCAGGAAAACTTGAAAGATCTGATCATAACCGAAGACCTCGGCCCCCGGACGATCAAAGGCAAAACAGAACCCATATCGACATTCAAGGTTCTGAGTGTGCCCCTGAAAACCCATGCGAGTAACTAAGATCGGCCTCTTCATACTCCTGATGGCAGCCGCTGTCGGATGCAACGGGCGGCTCTGGTCCCGTGCGCCAAGTAATCCAATGATACGTACCGACCAATTTGTCATCGTCACGGTCAAAAAAGGAGAAACGCTGCAATCGATGGCACGCGACCATCTGAATGATGGTTCCAAATGGCCGATCATCGCGGCATATAATCGCATCGACGCCGTCGCCGCCGGCCAGCGACTGGTGGTGCCACTGCAACCGACCCAATATGGCGGTTTATCGACCCGAGGTTACCAAACCATCCCAATCCTGCTCTATACACAAATTAAGCAAACACCGAAAACAGCGCACAGTGTTTCGCCAAAAACCTTCGAACGTCAAATGAACTATTTGACGGCGGCCAAATTCAAGACCATCACCCTCGATCAATTTTTCGGTTTCGTGCAGCTGGCGGATCAACCGCCGTCCAGTGCCGTCATGATTTGCTTTGACGGCGCGGACCGATGGATCTACGACGTCGGCTTTCCCGTGCTGCGCCGCGAAGGATTGAGCGCCGCTCTTTTTATCCCCGTCGACCAGATCGACCAGCCGGGCAAGTTGACTTGGATCGAACTGAGCGAAATGGCGGCCAACGGGATCGATATCGGCGTGTTGGGCAAGGAAATCATCTTTACGCCTGGAAAAGATCCGGATAAACATCTGAGCGATCTTGAACGGGAGATTGTGGCGGCTAAAAAAGCAATCGAACACCATCTCAATCCCGCCGGCCACTATTTCGCGTATCCGCAAGGCAAGAGAGATGATCTGACCATCGCCTTGTTGAAAAAACACGGCTATCGTCTCGGATTTACCCGTAAAAGCGGCAGCAACCCCTTTTTTGTCCACAATTTCAACATCCGGCGCACGATCATTAAAGACCAATCAAGCATGCAGCAATTCCAGAAAAACCTGGTCATATTTCAAAAGGCGCAGTTGAAATGAAAGATCGGCTATTTCGCTATATCGTTTTTGCCTGGCTGCTGTCGGTGTGCGGCTGCGCCCTGCTCCAGCCGGCAGAAAAGCATGCCCCGGCCGGACAATCTGTCGCAACGACATCCACTGCTTATATCCAAAGGGCCAGGAGCCATGAAGACCGCTCCGAATTGCGGCAGGCCATGATGGCCTGGCAGGTGGCCGCTCAGCTTGACAAGGGCAATACTCGGATCGCGACCGCCATTGCGGCGCTAAGGACCCGGATGGCCGATGAGACGAAGATGCATTTTGAGAAGGGATTGACTTATTTTCAGTCCCGCAAATATGACGCGGCCCGAACGGAATTTTTGAAGACCATTCGCCTGGATCCGCGCCACCACGGAGCAAAATACTACCTGAAAACACGCCTGCACGGCACAGACCAGACCACCTACCGAGTCAAGCAAGGCGATTCTTACAGCAAAATCGCCAACAGAACCTATAAGGATGCGCGAAAGGCTTACCTGATCGCCTATTTCAACGACCAAAACCCTCACAAGCCGCTTCTGACCGGTACGATACTGCTCTTGCCGGCGCTGGATCCCCGTTTTATGGACCCGCGCAAAGAGATCAATGAGTGGCTGAGCCAAGCCCGGGTGGCACTCGACGAGGAGCAATACGAGCGCGTGCTGGAATTGACCGCCAGAATCAAAAAGATCGTACCGGGGCACCCCGATACCCGACGGTTGCGCGATGAAGCACATTATCAACAGGGATTGGAACTGATCGAGCGGCAACGCTATGTCGAGGCCATAGAAACGCTTAAAAAGGTCGGAAAACGTCATAAATACAGAAATATTGCCATTAAACAGGCCCGCCACCACATCCGAAACCGCGCCCTGAAAAATCGCCTGCAAGACGCCGAACGCCATCTGAAACAGCGCAAGTATTCAGAGGTTATCACCATCACGCAAGAGGTCCTCGAACAGAACCCCAAAAGCAGCAAGGCAAAAGAGCTGTCCAACGCGGCAAATTATACCCTGGGAAAACAACTCCTTGACAAGGGTCAAGAAGCGAAAGCCGTAACATATCTCAAAGCTGCGGATAAATCCTATCAGGACACCGAGCAACTGCTTTCGCTGGCATTGGCCAGGATGCGGGCCCAGGCAGAAACCTATTATCGCAGTGGCGTGAAGCACTTTATCAATGAAGATCTCGAACGGGCCGTCAAGGCCTGGGAAAACGCCTTATCGCTGAACCCCAATCACCCCAAAGCACGCCAGGATATTGAAAACGCCAGGCGTCTACTGAAAAAATGGAAGGCCATGGAAAAAGACAAAGCCGGGTCTTCTGAGAAAAATTAGGTGTTTCAATAAGTTAAGGAGCAAAGATGTGGCCCTAAACTTCGATCCCCTGTTTAAACCCGCTACCGTTGCGGTGGTCGGTGTGTCCCAAACCAACGAGCGCCATCCGGCCAATGTTATCTTTCATAAATTGTTGCTACGCTATCCGGTCACCGTTTATGGCGTTAACCCCAAGGGAGGCCACATTCAGAGGGAAAAGATCTACCGGACCCTTTCCGATATCCCGACGGATGTGGATCATGCGGTTATCGCCGTAAGGGCCGAGGGCGTGCCGGACGTTATCGAAGCGTGCATTGCAAAGGGCGTTGGCGGCGCGACCATCGTCTCCGGAGGATTTGCCGAAAGCGGCCGTCAAGATTTACAGGACCGGGTCACCGCACTGGCCGCTGAGGCCGGTCTGCCGGTGATCGGTCCCAACTGCCTGGGCATCTATGTCCCAAGAAAATTTGACACCTTTTTCCTTCCCGGGGAACGGCTGGTCAGACCCGAGGCCGGCAATGTTGCGCTGATAAGCCAGAGTGGAGGCGTGCTGGTGGATCAGCTGGTTAAATTTGCCGGCCAGGGAATCGGCGTTTCACTGGCCGTCAGCATCGGCAACAAAGCCTTGATTCGCGAAACGGATCTGTTGCGGTATCTGGCAACCGATGCCCCGTCCGAAGTGTTGGCCTTTTACATTGAAGGGTTCGGGCCCAATGAGGGGCGTGATTTTGTCCAAACAGCCGCAAACATTGGAAAACCGGTGGTGGTGTTGAAAGCCGGCAAAAGCGCCTCGGGCAGCCGCGCCGTGGCGAGCCACACGGCGTCCCTGGCCGGAGATTACAACGTTTTTTCCCAAGTGCTGGCCCAGCACGGCATTGCCGAAGCCAAAAACGAATATGAGCTGATATCCTTCTGTGAGGCCCTGAGCCGTTACCGCCACACCATCAGCGGCAAGGTGGGTATCATAACGGTCAGCGGCGGCCACGGCGCACTGGCCGTCGACGCCTGCCGACAGCAGGGTTTGGAGGTCCCGATCCTGTCGGAATCGGTTCAAAACCATCTGCGGGATGCCTTGGGCCCCAGCATCCGCGGTATCGCATCATTGGAAAACCCCATCGATCTGACCGGCAGTGCCGCCGATGACGATTTTATCGCGGCCGTTAACATCCTGAGCGAGGTCCAGGCCGTCGATTGCGTGCTGGTCCTGCTGCTGCCCTACTCTCCGGGTGTTTCATCGGATCTGGGTGCCAGACTGGGCCAAATCTACCAGAAAAAAGGTACGCCGCTGGTGGCCTATGTACCCCATGTGGAAAAATACCGGATACTCATTGAAGGATTTGAGCTGAATCGTGTTCCGGTTTCCGACGCCATTGACGGGGCGGTGCTGATGGTGGAGGCCTTACGAAGATGGCAACCATGTTAGACGACAGATACAAACGAAAAAAAGAGGTTGCATCGATGGTCAAACGCCTTACCGGCGGTGCGATACTCAAAGGCTTCCGGGGGCACTTGGTATTGACATGCAGGCTCTGACTGGTTTAATAATTCCTTTTTAAGACTTTTTGGTTAAACGGGCGCCTCAGATCGCCTCAATCGACCTCAACCCGATGATCTGTTCGACCAAAGCTGTGCCGTGGCCGATGCCCGAATGATGCTTATGAGTAAAAACCATATGAAATCAAACACCTAAAAGTTCTAGACAAACGGACTGATCCGAAATTCAAAATTATTCTTTAATATTAAACAGTTATGTACAAATCAGAGACCTTTCTTGACTTGTGGGATTGCCAGACGATAAAATATGCAATAACATGATAAAAAAATAGCAGAGCAAATAAAAGCGTGACCGAGCCATTGCTATGTAGTTAAAGCTGTCACTCATGCTGAGCACCATAAATGTCGATAATACTGAATCATCTGCTGGGCGTCGGTTATCGTTTTTGTGTTTTAAAGGATTCAAACAACCTCATGTTAAACCGTGCAACCAAATATGGCCTGATCGGAAGCCTCCTGCTGCTGACCGGGCTGTGGACCTCGGGATGCGACAAACTTACAGTCCGTAACGATCTTGAGGTCATCATCGACCGGGGTGAG
>JASFGJ010000112.1:0-9316 GCA_050123815.1 Desulfobacteraceae bacterium | reverse complement strand
CGGCCGACAGCCTCTGTCCGATATCGCACCTGCGCTTTTTCTCCTCGGGGAATGACAAGCATTACCACCGGAAACAAGCAAAGAATAATCAGAACCGACATGATGCGATGCTTTCCGCTTATCCTTTTCCGTTCCTTCCGGTCAAGCCCCAAGGTGTTGATTATATCTTCTTTTTTCTTCATAGTCTAAGATAGAGATGATCTTTTTGAAGTGCCGTTTGAATCGTACATCACCGATGTCGCATTTTGCATCTATTGATTATCTCTTCTTTGTTCTTCATAACCAAAGGTGGAGATGATCTGCTTGAAGTGCGCATTGAAATGCGCATCACTGATGTTGTATTTTTCAAAGGAATACTTGTTCCGGCTGACATAATTATAGTCCCGCTTCGCCCTTTCCGACAAGACTTTTTTCAGTTCCTCCGGGCAGACGATCTGAAATTGTTCGAGTACTTTTTCCACCGTTGCCTTCGAATCGGCAACCAGATCCACAAATTGAATCATCACATGATGGCGTGTATCGCTAAAATCAAGCACTTCGAGCGGGTATAAATATTGCTTTCTAAGCATTTCCATAATCGCGATTCGGACCAATACACTATCAAGATAGTGCGTATAGTGTTTGAAATGGGTCGCCAAACTGATCGTGGAAGGCACCACCTCATAGGGTGTTCGGGTCAGAAAAATGAATCGGGCCTTATTAAAGTGCTCTTTAAGGGTGAGGATGCGTGTGCTGAACAGCGGATTTTTGCTTAAATATATTTTTTGTTTTCCAAAAACGAACAAATGCTTTTGAATGCATTTTTTGTAGTATTTCATGTATCGGACCGAATCATCCCGCAAGGTGGACTGATCAAGGTCCACCAACGACGATTTCAGTTCATTAAAAGGAAAAACGAACAGGTAAAACGGTGAGTTCCCGGTATGGTAGAACACCATCGCATCTTCTTCAAAATGAAAAAGACTTGTATAATGGATATCTTTAAAGCCGCCCAATATTTTGTCATTGATTTTAAGGTATATTCTGGACAACGGGCTTCCCAGAAAGCGATCGATTTTCCCGATTTGCAGCCAGAACAGTTTTTCGCAAATGGAAGGAGCATAATGCAATTCCCATAGTTTCATGGATGATATCTCACTGCTATGATTCAACAAATCCAATAGCAGGCTCGTTCCGCAACGCGGCGGCCCGATGATAAAGATCGTACGATCGGTTTCAATTTTGCGATAGGAAGGAAAAAAGATTTCATCAAGTATGAAAAAGAACTGATGAAAAAGATTGTTCAGGACAATTAACGGAAGTTGGATGAATAGGAAACGTATGGTGGGCCACTTCAATCCTTTATGCTTAATATGAAGCCTTAGAATCTTAAAGAGAAGTTTTATGTCGAGGGGTATCACTAAATCCCTCCTTTGCCGGTTAACGATCCGCGCGTATCGTCCATCGGTTCCGATGCGGTCATGGCCACGGTCTCATTGTTTTGTTTGGCCGTCTGGATTAAAAAATCGATTGACCGGTTCGGTTCCTCGCCGGTTACTCGCACACTGAACCGCCCCTCGGAAAGCTGACTTGTGGCAATCTGGCATGGATAGAGAAACACCTTTTTCTGTTGAAGTATTGCCCTGGAAAGATCCTTGACGGCGATAAGCGTCGTCAAGTGATCGATTTGGCGTTGCCGGGGATGGCGGCGCCATTTCTCATATTCCGAAGCGTTGAGATAGAAACGTGCCAGCCAGTCCGGATCGATACCGGAGAGCTCTTTCGGCGCAATTGCATAGACCGGATCGTCGTTTTTTGAAAGACCGGTACGATTCTCATTTCTGCGAGCCAGCAGATTTACGGAAGGATTTTGCCAGCTTGCAAGCAGGCGCCTGGACCATTTCATGCGCCAATCCCGCCAGCCGATGATGACCATAAAGATCTCGCCGTTGGTCTCCAGCAGCACATCGAATACCACCAGGTTGGCATCGTTGCTGCGAATGATCAGCCTGGATCGAACCTCGGCTCCGGGTGCCGGAGACGGCCCGCACCGTAAAATCCTATCGATCGATACCGGCGCCACCCAGTTGTTGGCCGTATGCATGGCCAAATCGTAGCAGCAAATCAGTTGGGATGCCACATCGATGGTTTGCGCCGGAAGAATCATTGAAGCACCATCGCGGTCGGCGAAAAAGCCGTTTGCGGAAGGCACGCGCAACAGCGCTTCCACACCGGTGTCGGACACCTCGAGAAGCCGATCCAGCCCCTGAAAACAAGGCCCATGATATAGACCGCCCGGCCGATATAACGCTTTGGGATCGTTGGTTTCGAAACGACGGGTCGCCGCAGGTTCCGCGTCGATGCAACGGCGCAGATTACCGGCATAAAACCGATCAGCCAACAGCACTGTCCCGGCAAAACAGATTTCCCGCTCATCCGGGGCAACCGCGACGGTGCAATTCACCTCGATCTTTTCCGCCGGTTCGGCTTTGAGCACTCGGGCGGCTATGACGAGTTCTTTTTCGCGGAGGCGTTCGCTCAGATTGATCCAACGTTTATTTTTGATATTTTTCAAACCGCAGACCGTTTTTGCAGGGAAAAGCGCTTGGGCCGCTTCCGATATGATCTCCAAAGCCATTGCCATGGGCAACGTCGGCAATTTTTCTTCCGGAGGCTTGATATCGTTGGGGCAAGGGATGAATGCATGATCCTTGAGAAACAAATCGGACGTCAGACTCAGCTTGCGTCTGATGATCATTTGTTGATTGACGGCATCCGTTTCGATTTTCCCGACAAAGGGCAGCGATTGCGCAAGACGTTTCTCATCGGTAGCAATGAAATGTCGTTGGGCTTCGGCGGTATCGGCCATGGCAACAGGTTGATGCAGCTTGCTCCCGCCGGCCGGGCCTAAAGCATCTTCCGGGCACCGATCCGCAAGCGCTTCCGCCATGGAGGACTGTGGATGGCCGCACTGCAATCCATGCAGCTGCGCCTGGCACTGCAGCATGTTGGTAAAGTGAGACAACTCTGCGATTTCGTCCTCTTTTTGCATGGCATAAATGCGGGTCATGGTATTCATTTGCTCACTTAAGAGCTCTTCCATCTCGGCCCGGCAAGACGCGGCATTTTGCATGCTTAAGGGAGGGGACGTCGAATCGCTCCCAAAACCGGCGGTCATTTCCGATTGGCTCGCTGCTTGGGCCAAATCGAGCCGTTCATTTTTTATCTGAAATTTGGGGGTGGTTGTATTCAGCTTGACCACCAATTCAGAGCGTTTGCTCTTTTCTTCAGCCGATCTGTCCAAGTGCCCCTTTCGAAAATCAAACAGCATATCGGTCTTGATTGGCGTATGATGCGCATACAGACTGGCGATGACATGTTGCAGCTGATGGAGAGGATGGCGGTTGGCGACATCCAGCGGCAAAATGGTGAACGGTCTGTCGCCGAGGGTTTCACGAATCGGAGTTGCAATCTTGCCGCCACCGCCAAGTTGTATAAAGATGCGCGCCCCGTCATGGTAAAGCTTTGTAAATAGCGAACGCATTTGAACCGGTAAAACCGCATTGTCGGCCAACAAGGTCCTCATTTTCTCCGCATCCGCGGGAAATGGTTCCGTGGTTGCCGCGCTGAATGCCGGAACGCTGGACGGTGAAACACGCAGCCCGTCCAATCGGCGATGGATAAGATCCGCAACCGGCCGGCACAACGGCGTATGAATGGGAAACAGGTTCAAACATTCGGCCCAGATGCCGGCTTGGTTGAGGCGTTTGCAGAATCGAGGAACGGCTTCACGCGACCCGGCGAATACGACTTGCTCCGGAGAAAGATCCATGGAACAGGTGACCGTGGCGTCATCACGGTTGAAATCGTCCAGAAAGGGGTGAAGGGCCTCGATGGAACATCGCGTCAATCCCACCGCGCCCTTTATCGTATCGATTTCCCGGCCTTTGGCATAGACACTCATCGCGGCGATCTGGTCCAATTCAATCATCCCTGCCGCGACCGCCGCCGACCATTCTCCCAAACTGGTGCCTGTTATCATATCCGGCACAACACCCAGCCGCGACATCAAGTCATGTCCGGCGGCATTGGCGACAAATACTCCGGACGCCGAGTGATCCAGGATTCTCAACTCCTTTTTCAATTGGACATGCTTTCCGTGATCCAGTTGGGTCGGTGAAAAGAGCAAGGTGCTGAAACGGTAATGTTTGTCGGGAAATGATTTATTCTGCTCCAACCTGTCGAACCATATGCGGAAAAAGGGTAGATAAAGGCACAGTTCGCCCAACCGCACCGTATAGTCGTCGCCCAGACCGGGAAAGGCATTGCCGGGAAAAACAAACACAATTTTGCCGGCGGTGTTCAGCGGCTCCGGTTCAAAATAGATGCCATCGGTTTGGATCGATTGTCGTCCCCGGGTTGCCGTGATCCGGTCAAACGCTTTTTGCAGTTTTTCAGCCAACGCCGCATAATTTTCCGCAATGACGGCCAACCGGTAATCGAGAAACCGATTTTCCTGCCGGCAGACATGCATGCTCAACAAGCCAAGTGGCTTTTGGCGGTTTCGGTAATGGCCTTGTTTATCCAACAGCGCGCGGATGGCCGCCTTAAGTTCATCGAGCGTGCCGCCGGTAAGCAAAAAAAGCTCCATGGGCCAATCCATTACCAAGTTGTCAAGGTCGGCGCCGCGTTGGTCGTACTCTTCGAGAACTGCATGGCCGTTAATGCCACCGAAACCAAACGCGTTGACGCCGGCGCGCCTTTTTGCATCGACGGGGTGGATCCATGGACGCGTCTCGGTATTCAGATAGAATTGGGAATGGCTTAACCCGTCGGCGATGCCTCCCGCGCACAATGTCGGAGGCAAAATTTTGTGGTAAAGCGACAGGGCCATCTTCATCAGAGATGCCGCACCGGAGGCGGGCATGGTATGGCCGATCATCGATTTGACACTGCCCAGGGCGCGGGTCGGAATGCCATCGATGCTTCGGCCGAAAAAATCGTTGATGGCTTCAATTTCGGTCCGATCTCCCAATTTGGTTGCCGTTCCATGCCCTTCCAGAAGATCGACCGTCTGGGGGTCAATGCCGGCGTCCCGATAAGCACGGCGCAAACATGCCAGCTGTCCCTCCTTGCGAGGCGCCAGCAACCCGGCGCCTCTGCCGTCGCTTGCAGTGCCGATGCCCCTGATCACGGCATAAATTCGTCGGCCGGCGTTTACCGCATCGGCCAGGCGCTCAAACACGAGGATGCCGATTCCCTCACCGGCCAGCATGCCATCGGCCTGTTTTGAAAAAGGCCACGTGCCGGCGGAGGATGAAAACGCCTCCAGGCGCGAAAAGAGCCACCAGAAGGAGGGGTTGTTGGCAAGAAAAACGCCCCCGGTGATCACCCGCTCACACCGTTTCAGCCGCAAGGACATCACCCCGTTTTCCGCTGCGATCAGCGCCGAGGCGCAGGCGGCGTCAACGGTGTAATTGGCTCCCATCATATTGAAGCGGTTGGCAATTCGGCCGGTACTGATATTGGGGATCGCCAACACCGATCGTTCCGTGGTCAGGTGTGAAAAACAGGACTTGAGCTCGGCGTTTATGGCGGCCAACTTGGCTTTGCCCAACCCGGGAACCAGTTGGCGCAATACATTGACTACCTGGGGCAGCACCTCTATTTTTTGAAAGCCTTGCAGCAAAAGGCCGCCCAGATAGCCGCCCCTGCCGATGATGATCTCCGTATCGCCAAGATCTTCTTTTTGCGGATCGATGCCCGAGTCCTTTAAAGCGCGATCGGCCATCTGCAACGTTAACAGCTGCTCCGGATCGGCCATCTCGCAAATGGCGGGCATGACACCGTATTCGAGGGGGGCAAAGGGGATCTGCGCCTCCAGAAATCCGCCATGGGTGCAGATAATGGCGTCCTCGTCATCGATTTCTCCGAACGCATGATCGATATGCCGATTCTCAGGGATGGGCCCAATGGCGGATTTGGCTGCCAGAATATTCTTCCAAAAGCTGTCCAAATCATTCGCTCCCGGAAACAGGCACGCCATGCCGGTAATTGCGATCGGAGTATTTTCCATCATCCAACCCTGGGAATGAACCGTTGCCGGTTTTCATCGCGGGCTAAAAGCCGTTCGTTCAACCCTCTGCTCATTATTGCCGCGACATCGGTGGCCTTGGCGTAAATCGTCCCACCTGCATCGGCAAAAATGAAATCCATCACAACTCGCGGAAAATGAGCCTTTTTGATGGCGACCTCACAGTGAACCGGCCCGCCGTTGTATGGCCGATATCGCCGATATTGTTTGATGCCGGAAGGCAGTGCCATCGCGCTGTAGCGCTCTTGCACCCAAAGCAGTGCCAGCTGGTAAGCACAATCAAAGACAATGGGATCGATCAACCACAAGCCGGCGATACCATCACTAATAACGTGTTGGGGGCTGGACGGCTCAATAATTCCCTTGATGCCGCAGTTTTTCCGGTCGTCGATTTCAAGACTATCAATGCATTTCAGTGCGCGGAATACGCCTTTATGAAACAGTCGGCGTTCGTAGACGTTTGCCACAGCGTGCCTGAAAGGTCGGCTGTGAGTCAAACGCATCGGTTCCGGAATCGGATCATTGTCTGCTTTGCCGAGCAATACCCGGCATGAGTAGTTGGATTGATTGACCTGATCCGGCAACGTCAACCGCACGTTTGCGATCACATCGTCGGAAGAGCCGGTTTGATCCATTTCCACTGTTGCAATCAGGTTGAGCGGTTGGTCGGATGTAACGGTAATGCCTTTATGCAAATCAAATTGCTGAACACCTTTGAATCGGTATTCGGATGCGGCGGCAAGTGCCGCCTGGGCCATGATCTCCATTGCCATGGCCGCCGCAAGCACCGGCACGTCATCGATGCGGTGATCATTCAGATAAGGTGCGGCTTGATCCAGGTTCAACTCCCAGGACAGTGAACTTGAACTCGGCCGGTTGTTCGCTTTAAATAATTGAACAATCGGCAGCTGTTGCTCCATATCGGTCGAGAGCGGCAGATGGCGAACCACCGGCAGGCGCTTTTCAATATCTTTAGCCCCGAAAATAACGACCTCCGATGCCTGGTTCGATGCATTGATTTCCCGCTTCAGCATGTGCGTGCCAAGATCGCGAGGCAACAAATAGACACCCGCTTTCATGAATTGCTCTTTTACCTGGGCAGAGACCATGCCGTCGCCTTCCCAGGGCCCCCAATTGATGGCGACGGCTTTGCCGGGCCATTGACGATCGAGCCTGACCGCCATTTTATTCAAGATCTCATTGGCTGCGGCATAGTCGGCTTGTCCCCGGTTGCCGAAGCGCCCGGAGACGGATGAGTAAAACATGATGAATTCAAGGGCTTCGAAATCGAGCTCGCGAAAAAGCGTGCGTGCGCCTTCGACTTTGGTATCCAGCACCTGCTTGAAGTGCGCCGTGGTTTTTTGGGCAATGAGCGCATCCCTCAGGCAACCGGCCGCATGGATAACACCATCGATTTTATGAAATGTCCTGTAGGTTTGCCGGATGAGTTTGGAAAAATCGTGACCATTTGTGCAATCACACGCGTGGTAAAACACCTTGGCGTTGAGCTGCTCCATTTTTTCAATGTTTTGCCGGATCTTATATTCATCCATGATTGCATTGTAGCGAGCGTTCACCAATGCCGGCGTCACTTGATCCGTGGAAGGCATCAGTTCCTTGATGATCTGCGATTTTAGCTCTTTGGGATCATTCTTACCCAATAAGGCCTGGTCGATAAATGCATTCAGTTCATCGGGCGATCGGTCCGGCAGCGGTGTGCGCCCGACAAGAATCATTGTCGGTTGATACAGCTGCGCCAATAAAACGGCTGCCTCGGCGGTAATGCCCTTGGCACCGCCGGTGATCAGCAGTACCGAATCGCTGTTCAAACGCGGTTGAATATCGCCGCGGTCATGGGGCCGGTCCACCAGCGCCAAGGCATGTCGCGCTCGATTCACAAAACCGATCTCCTTCAGCGTATCGTCTTGTGCACAACATTCGCCGAGGACAAAGCGTGAGAGCTGTTCGAGATCTTCCTCCGGGTGGACATCGATGGTTTTGGCCTGCAACCCCGGCCACTCATGATACAGGCATTTGGTAATACCATGCAGGCCGTTTTGGGTGGGTTCAAAATCCATCTCCTGGTTTAAACCAAAATCCCCCCCCATGCCGGTGACGCTTACCCAGAACAATTTCCACTGATTGTCTTGACACAGATCTTGATCCGCGCCCATGGTTTTGGCCCAAAGAAAACTGTGGATGATGGCCCCATAGCTTTCCTCATGGGAACGCTTGCCCAAAGAGAGCAGATTGATAATGCCGCACGGTACGCCATGGCTCGTTTTCAACCTGTGGTAACACGTTTCATAATCCTTTTCTTGATAAGCGTTTAAGCGAATACTATTCTGATTTCCAGCGCTGCCGTTACCGTAATGCATCACCCGGACGCAACGAATTCCCCGCTTTTCAGCGTCGGTTTGGATCTGCTTGCCAAGCGGATGACCGCCGTCCAATAGCATCAACACGCCGGACAGTGAATGCGGCTTGCCCGCATCGCGCGGCTGCTTGATCAGCTTGAGCTCATAGCGCCGGAACAGGGTCGATTCGGTTTGCTCAATTTCCTTATGTGTCATCTTGCTGATCACATCCACGACTTCTTGTCCGCCATTGACTTGCCCCACACGCTGTGTCGCCTTTTCATCCCCGTTCGCCTTTTCTATCGACGATTCCGATGATCGGCGCTGATGCTCGTCCGACTTGCCGAACGTGTTGTCCATCCACGTCACGACATCGCCCAGCGTTCTCAGTTGGGCCATCGCTTCATAATACTTCTCGTCGGCGATATCGCTTAACGACGGATGGGTCTCTCTCAACATGGTGATGATCTCCACCCGCTTGATGGAATCGATGCCCAAGTCCGCTTCGATGTCCTGGTCCAGCGCCAGCATCTCTACCGGATATTGCGTGCGCTCGCTGATGACATCGAATAAAAGGTTCTGGAATTCCATTTTCCGGAATGCATCTGTCGATGCCGTCGTCTGCAGCGCCGCTTGTCCGTGCGTCTCTTTCCGGCGCAAATCGGTGTGCGACGGGCCGAAGGTTCTATCAATCCATGCCGCGACATCGCCCAGCGTCCTCAGTTGAGCCATCGCTTCATAATACTTCTCGTCGGCGATATCGCTCAACGACGGATGGGTCTCTCTCAACATGGTGATGATCTCCACCCGCTTGATGGAATCGATGCCCAAGTCCGCTTCGATGTCCTGGTCCAGCGCCAGCATCTCCACCGGATATTGCGTGCGC
>JASFGJ010000111.1:0-9363 GCA_050123815.1 Desulfobacteraceae bacterium | reverse complement strand
TCAATCCATCGCTAGCGGTGGGTAGTTGCACAAAATCTGATCCGACAGAACACCTGCAATCCGGCAACAGAGAAGGAGAGGATGATGAGAAGCGTGATCGTTTTTGTGGACCTGATCGTGATTTTGTTCGTTTCAGTCTTGCCGTTGTACGCGGGAGGGATCTTCAACAAACAGAATCTGAGTGCGGACTATTTGCGTTCGTTGACCCGCAATGCATCCACCGATGCAGCCGATATCGTCGCCTACAATCCGGCCGGGATCATGAAACTGGACAACGGTCTCTACGCCAAGCTGGATGCGATGTATTTCGACAAACAATACCGCAACACGGTTCCGGATGTCTATCCGTTTGGAGGCGAGGACGGCACGTTCGAGACAGACGAACCGACCATCGTCCCGGGCTTTTTTACAGTTTATAAACGGGACAAATGGGCGGGCTATTTTGCGATCACCATACCGGGGGGTGGCGGCAAAGCCGAGTATCCCGACGGCAACGCCCGCACCGTGCAACTGGCCGCAAGCATTATCGCCAACAGCGGTGGGACGCTGGTCGGCATAGATGACATGTTTTTGGAAGGTGACAGCATCCAGACCGGATTCACCTTGGGCGGCGCCCTTGATATTTCGAAGATGGTATCGATAGCCGGCGGCGTTCGCTATGTCGATGCCACTCAGTCGCTGGCCGGGGTTGCCGATCTGCTCACCGCATTTTCCACAGTTGCCCGGTTCGAAATTGACCTGGAACGCGAGGCCGCTGGATGGAGTTATTTTTTGGGCGTGAATGTTGCACCGGTTAAAAAGCTGAATATCGGTTTTTTATACATGTCCAACACCAAACTCGACTGGGAGACGGATGTCATAAAGGACGATGTGGGAGTGACCCCGGCCCTGGGCTGGGATGAAAAGCAGCGTAACGACCTTCCCGGCGTCCTCGGCCTGGGGCTCGCCTACCGCATCATCGATCCGGTCCTGTTCGAGATCAATTACACCCGCTATCTGGAAACCCAGGCGGCGCTGGACGAGAGGCGCTTCGAAAGCCCCGGCGACAGCTTCGATCTGGGGATGAGCGTTACCTATGCATTTCATCCGCAGTGGCGGGCCAGTTTGGGATATATGTACACCGATATTCGCGGCATGGATAATGAGAGTTTGAGGCCGGAAGCGCCGGAGTTGGACGCCAATACCATCGCCGGAGGCATCGTGTACAGTCCCATCGATCGATTTGAAATTTCGCTGGGCTACACGGATGTCAGCTATGATTCAGTGACGACAACCGATCCGTACTCTACGCAGGCGCCTGCAGGCACCGAATTGGCAAAGGATGTCTGGGCCGTGTCGCTGGGGCTGCAATACCGTTTCTTTTAAACCGGTCCTGAAATAACGCATTGATAAACAATCCCCGGGGGGGTATCCTCGGGGATTGTTGTTTTTAACAAGTGCCCATCCATTTATTCCCTCTCCCTTGAGGGAGAGGGTCAGTCAGGGTTGCGCACACCCCCTCACCCAGCCTCTCCCCCTCAAGGTGGAGAGGAGAATGGTATTTCTGGATGGACACTAACAAGCACTTTTGTAAGGCAACAAATCTGACTTGACTTCATTGTCACGGGAACCATATTCAGCGGATAGACGATTCAACGAACGTCATTTTCGCAAAATAACTGTGGAGCGATGTCCCCATGTTGGATTTCATCAATACCGTGCCGGCTGTTGTCCGCATCCTTTTTATATTTGCGCTGATCCTGATAGCCATCAAACGCAAGTGGATGCTGGGCAATGCGTTTATCGCAGGGTCAACGGCGCTGGGAGTCATTTTCGGCATGGGGCCTGTTGATATCGCCCGGTCCGCAGCCGCGGCCCTGGCGCACCCAAAGACGCTGAGCCTCTCCATTGTGGTGGGCCTGATCCTTGTGCTCAGTCACAGCCTGGAACAAAGCGGCCAGATGGGGCGCCTTCTGGAAAATTTCAAGGGGCTGGTGCGGCAGCCCCGCATCAATATCGTCATCTTCCCGGCGCTGATCGGGCTGCTGCCCATGCCCGGCGGCGCGATCTTTTCAGCCCCCATGGTCAAGAATATCGGTGAAGGGCACCGCTTGTCCGGTTCGCATCTGAGCTACGTCAATTATTGGTTCCGCCATATCTGGGAGTACTGGTGGCCGCTCTACCCCGGGATCTTGCTGGCAACGACGCTGGCCGAGGTGGATTTGTGGCAGCTGGTGCTGTTTACGCTTCCTTTGTCTGTGGTGGCGGTCATTGCCGGGTACTGGCCGCTGAAGGATATCGCCTTGCAAAAAACATTGGCGGCCGATGGCGCCGAACCCCGGCGAATCGGCCCTTTCTTACGGGAGCTGCAACCCATTGGTTTCGCCATTGCCGGAGGTGTGGGCCTGGGCCTGCTGCTGCCCTATGGGCTGCCCCACCGGGCCGCGGCGCTGGCCAAGGAGATCGGGTTGATTCTGGCGCTTATGATTGCCATCGTCTGGGTTTGGCATGCCAATGACATGCCATGGCATCGGCGGCTGGCCATCCTGAGGCAGCCGGCGTTGTTCAAAATGTTGTACATGGTCAGCGCGATCCTTATTTTCAAAGGCGTTCTCGAGCAAAGCGGAGCCGTGCTGCAAATCAGCCGGGAAATGCTGCGCTGGCAAATACCCCTGTTGACAATCACTATTGTTCTGCCGATGCTGGTTGGAGGGATCTCCGGGATTACCATTGCCTTTGTGGGGGCAACGTTTCCCATACTGGTCTCTCTGATCCAGGCCATGCAGCAGACCCAACTGATGTTGCCTTACATGATGCTGGCAATGGCAAGCGGCTTCGTGGGGGTCCTGATCTCACCGCTGCATTTATGCCTTCTGCTGTCCAACGAATATTTCCATACATCCCTGTTGCCGGTCTATCAGCACATGCGGGTCCCGTTGATTGCAATGCTGACGGCAGCCGCCGCCTATTTCGGCGGTTTGTATTATTGGTTGGAGTGAGATATGGTTTTATCGGATCCCAGAATGAAGCGGAAAGGAGATGGTCATGACATCTCATAACGTAACACTGTTCAAACCATACGCCTTTCACACCGGGCAGAAGATACGCATCGAGGGCGGGAAACGCGGCGGGGATTGGGAGGTCGTCGCCGTCGGTGACGCCAAAGTGACCTTGCGCTGTCCGATCTCCGGCCGCGAATTTGAATGGGCGCGCTTTTGTTATTGGGTCGAGGATCGAGAGGGGGAGCAGTGGCCGCTCCAGAAATGATTTGACATGTTTACAGAAAAAACGCGTGTATCCACAGGGCTGCTGGGGCTGGACCAACGCCTTGACGGGCTTTTTATCGGCGACAACGTCATCTGGTACGACGAGGCCGGAAGTCTGGCGTTTCCCTTCAGTCTCAACTTTATCCAGGAGTCGCAGCGACAGCGAAAACCGCTGATCTATGTCCTGTTTGATCGTTCGCCCAAGACGTTGGTGGCGGAACTGGGGCCGCTGGCCGAAGACGCTCAGTTGATCATCCTGGACTGCTTTACGCATGGCAAGGGGGACGGCTCGGCGGTCTTCAGCAAGTTTTATGAAAAAGATGGGGCCCAGTGGCCGTATCGCATCATAAAAGTGAACGAGCCCGCCAAACCGGAGAAAGTCTCCGAGGCCATTTACGGCATCCATCAGGATTTATCCGGTGACGTGCGCTTTGTGTTTGAAAGCCTCACCGGCATGCAGGATCTGTGGGAGGGAGAAGACAATATATTGAAGTTTTACTCCCACTCCTGTCCCCGTTTGTATGAATTGGAAACAATTGCCTACTGGATCGTTGAAAAAGGCGCGCATTCCAACCGGCTCAAAGCCCATATCAATCAGATTGCCCAGGTGGCCATTGATCTGGCCATCAAACGGGGAAAGAGCGCCCTGACCATTTTGAAAGCCCATAATCGGCAACCCCGGCATCTGAACAAAGCCGAACCATTTTGGGCCGACGGCATGACGGTTCGATTCGACACCGAACGTTCGCTGCCGGCCAATATCGATCTGGGAACACGCCTGAAGCGGCTGCGCACGCGACAGGCGCTATCACAAAAAGAGCTCGCCGGCATGGTCGGCGTGACGCCCAGCTCGATTTCGCAGATCGAAAGCAACTTGATATACCCCTCCTTGCCCGCCCTGTTTAAAATGGCTCAGGTGCTGTCTGTCGATGCCGGGTATTTCTTTCAAAGGGATATCAACGGCCGGCGGCCGATTATCTTTCCCGGCGGAGGAAAGGAGGTCCGCTTCACCGATCTTCCCAAAGAGAGCATCCGGGGGCGTCATTTGCTGCCGGCGGATCAACCGGCGCCTGTCGAACCTTATGTGATCGAGATCCCGGCCGGTAAAAAACTGCCGGGTCATTTTTTCGTCCACAAGGGGGAAGAGTTCGGCTACGTGATGGAGGGCGAACTGGAGGTCACCGTACAAAACGCCTCGCAGCAGTTGAACGCCGGGGATGTCATCTACTTGACCCGTCACATTCCTTCCCAATGGAAAAACAGCGGCAAGAAGACAGCAAAGCTGTTGTGGGTCAAAGTCCTGTAGGCCGACTAGCGTATCGGGGGTGAGTTACAATATCTTGTCCCGCACAACATGCCGTTTGACAGCAATTCCCGGTGGATGCGATTTATTACAATTATTAAGGATTTTCCAAGAGTCACAATAAAAAAATCGCGGTATGCAGGCGCTGTGGGAGCGGCGTCTCGCCGCGACAAGGCCGTCTCATGGCTTTGATGTCGCGGCGAGACGCCGCTCCCACATCAAATCATCTTTGCCGAGAATTGCTGATCAGTCGAAGCACAAATTGACGAAACCCAAACAAATAAGGTATATAGCTCAACAGATGCACCGCTGTGGCAGGGTCGTCATTGGCAACTGCCGGTACACGCCACTTTTTTGCTGGCTGGGACCGAATGGGGCGGGTTCCCGATTGTATGGGATTGAAACGATTGTGATGTTATCTTTTGCGCGATTTGAGAAAGAAGTCGTCTGCTCACACCGAGGTTTAATGATAGATTAGCATGTTTAATCGGATATTTACCGCGATAATATTGCCGGTGGTTGCTGTGGGGGTGATTATCTCCATTTGGGCAACCTCAAGTCTGGTTCCACCACTGCTGGGCTTTATCCAGAAACGCACAGAGGCCAGCCTGCAACTGGTTACTCACCTGGGGCTTGAAAAGTGTGAAAACAGTTTCAACTACCTGATCGATCTTCGGCTTGAAGACAACCAGGGCATGGTGGCATCACTCCAGCGCGAGACTCTTCAGGAGATCAGGGCGCTGAGCGAGCTGTTTGATAAAATTCAGCTGGTGGTGCTGGATGCCGACGGGGGCATTATCGGTGAAGCCGCAACGCGGGGTCAACCGCCGGTCAGCATGATCGATCAGACCGATACCAGCGGCAGAATTGTCCAGCAGGTCATCTTCAGCCGGCCGGCACGTGTGTCCGCGTACTATTTCCCAATGTGGCGCTGGTACATCGTTGGCTATATATATGAAACGGATTACGCCGCGCCGCTGAGCATGGCCCGAAACATCATCTTCGGAAGCACGTTTGGGGTGCTGTTGGTTATTATCGCCACGGCGGGGCTCGCCTTTTATTTCCGCGTCAATCAGCCGTTGCGGCGGATCCTGCATGCTACTGAAAAGGTTGCTGTAGGAGAATTTAAAACAATCGATGTCGTTGATAAAGATGAAATAGGCAAGGTGGCCACCGGTTTTAACTCCATGGTGGAGAGCTTGAAGAACGACCAGCAGCGAATTAAAGAGATTCTATCGGCACTGCGTGAATCGGAGGAGCTGTACCGTGTCGTCACCGAAAACAGCCTGTCCCAGATCCTGCTCGTCCACCGGTACGAAATCATCTTTGCCAACCAGCGTGCATTGGAAGATTCGGGTTACTCAGCCCGCGAACTGCTCGGAGATAGGGCCTTGAATTATATCCATCACGACGACCGGCGAGATGTTCGTCGGATGGTTCGTAAGCGATATACCGGTAAACTGCATCTTGGGGCCATGGAGTGTCGTTATATCACCAAGTCCGGGGATATGCGCTGGTTGGAGCTGACAGTCGTGCCCACGACTTACCAGGGACAGCCGGTCCTGTTGGGGCACGGCATCGACATCACCCAGCGAAAGTCGGCTTTTGAAGAGCAGCAACGTTTGGAGTCCAAACTGCGCCAGGCGCAGAAGATGGAATCCATAGGGACTTTGGCCGGCGGTATTGCGCACGATTTCAATAACCTGCTGATGGGGGTGCAGGGTAACATCTCGCTGATGCTGCTGGGCGTTACGAAAGAAGACCCCAATCGCGAGCGGTTGTTCAATATCCAACGGTACATCAAAAATGGTGCGGAACTGACCCGTCAATTGCTTGGGTATGCCCGCAGAGGCAAATATGAGGTCAAGCCGATCCCTCTCAACGATCTCGTGACAGAATCGGCCAACATGTTCGCACGTACAAAAAAGGAGATAAGCATTCATCTCGATCTGCAGTCCGATTTGTGGACTGTCGAGGCCGACCGGGGGCAGATCGAGCAGGTTCTGTTGAACCTGTACGTCAATGCCTGGCAGGCCATGCCCAGCGGAGGCGATCTGTTTCTCGTAACGGAGAATGTATCGCTGAACAGGCATGGGACCGCGGAATTGTCAATCCAGCCCGGAGATTATGTATGCATCTCCGTCACCGATACCGGGATCGGCATGGATGAACAGATCGTGCAAAAGATATTTGATCCCTTTTTTACCACCAAGCAACGCGAGCGCGGTACAGGGCTTGGACTGGCTTCTGCTTATGGCATTATTCGCAATCACGGTGGTGGAATCGCTTGCAGCAGCCGGCCCAACATAGGAACGACCTTTAATTTCTGTCTGCCGCGTTCGGAAAAGTCTGTGGTGGACGATGATGCTGTGGTACAGCAGATGGAGCCCGGTTCCGAAACCATCTTGCTGGTCGATGACGAACAAATGGTTCTGTCCGTAGGCCAGGAGATGTTGAGGTATCTGGGGTATCAGGTGATCAAGGCCAATAGCGGCCAGGCAGCCGTTGATATTGTCAATGATCCGGAAAAGGAGCTTGACCTGGTCATCCTGGATATGATCATGCCGGAAATGGGCGGCGGAGAAACGTTCGACATCATTCATGAGCGCCGGCCCGAACTTCCAGTACTGCTGTGCAGCGGATACAGCTTGGACGACAAGGCGGCCAAGATCCTGGACCGGGGCTGCGACGGTTTCATTCAAAAGCCTTTTGATCTGGATAAGCTTTCCCGGCGCATCCGAGAGATTTTCAAACACCGCTTATAGAGGCTCATGTGCTTTGCGTCATGCTTTTCGTCGATGGTTTGTTGTCGAGGCGTCCAGTCGTCCCTGCAACGGGCGCTTGCACTCCTTTGGTCGAATAAGTATAGTTAGCGTATGGAGTCTTAACAATGTCGTGAGGGAATGACCCATGGCTTCTTCCACTGCTTTTAAGCATAGCCTGCTTCTGCGGGTTGGGGTAGTTGCCAAAGGCAGCCGCTGTCTCTCCATTCTGCGCATGCTCGATTCCGTCCATCCGCACGGGCTGCACCTCAAGCTGATGGGGATGGTGCCGGTCAGCAACGATATTGCCTTTAATAAATACGCCGGCGAGACGGGTGTAACGATCTATAATAATTCTATTGACTTGCTCGCCAGCGAACCATTGGATCTCATTCTTGACCTGAGCAGTGATCCCCAGGTTATGGCGCAGCTTCAGAAGTACAAGCCCGAATCCGTCGGGGTTTTGGACCGCCAGGCTTCGATGCTCTTTTTTGATATCGCCCATCAGTATGAACAGGTCAGAGAGCGGGAGTCCGAAATCAGTCTGGCCACATCGTTCGCATCGACGCTGTTGGAGGCCTCGCCGGACGGGGTGATGGTCATCGATCGCAATTTCCGGATCATCAATTGCAACAAATCTCACTTGATCACCAACGGCAAGGATCGCAAATCCATTCTGGGCAAGTATTGTTTCGAAGTGATACACGGCTCCTTAAATCCGTGTTCCGGTGCCGACCGGGGATGCCCGGTTCAGGAAACGCTCAAGACAGGTCGTCCGGCCAGAGCGGTCCACGAGATGATCACCCCGGAGGGTGAGATCCGGGTTATCCAGGCCATCTCCTACCCGCTGTTCAATGTGTTGGGGGAGATCGTGCAACTGGTGGAGATCGTGCGGGATATTACCTCCGATGTGAGCGAGCGTGTCGAACAGCGCGCCCGGGCCATCCGCGATGACCTGGCCCGTGTGGCCCAGGAAGACCGGCTGGCCTCCATCGGCCGGCTGGTGGCGTCGGTGTGCCATGAGATCAACAACCCGATTTCCAGCATTGTCACCTTCAATAAACTAATCCTTTCCTATATCCAAGAAGATAAGCTGCCGCCCGACGGCCTGAATGCATTTACGCAATACCTGGAACTGTCGATTCGGGAGGCCCTGCGCTGTGGTGAAATCGTCAAGAATTTGCTGACCTTTGCCCGCCAGAAGAGCATATCGGCTGCTAACGTCAATCTGATCGAAATGGTCAAGACTGTTGTTATCTTGACGGCCCATCAGCTGAAGATGGCCGATGTCGAGTGCGAAGTCAAGCTGCCGGAGCCGCCCTTTACCGCATGGGGCGATTACGCATTGATTCAGCAATGCCTGATGAATCTGGTTTTCAATGCCATGGAATCGATGCCCGACGGTGGAACCATGACCTTTTCAGGCGGACAGGATGACAGCGGCGACAAGGTCTGGCTCGCACTGACCGATACGGGCCTGGGGATCGATGAGCGGCACCTGTCCCGGATCTTTGAACCGTTTTACTCCACCAAAGGTGACGGCAAAGGCGTCGGGCTGGGACTGTCGATGGTATATGGCATCATACGCGAACACAACGGAAATATCGAAGTGGACAGCGAGCCGGGCAAGGGCACGACATTCAAGATAACGCTGCCCGCAAAGCGGGTTCCAATAGAAGAAAAACAGGGGGATGGACATGGTGCAAGCGATGCAAGTCTTGGTGGTTGACGATGAAGAGACCATCTGCCAGGCGCTCTCTGCCTGGTTGACCAAGGAAGGGTACCATGTGGAAACAGCCGAGTCCGGGCCGGAAGCCCTTGCATGCGTGGCGGACAAACTCTACGACCTGTACCTGGTGGATATCAAGATGCCGGGAATGGACGGCTTGGAAGTTCTTGCGAAGGTGAGAGAGATCCAGTCCGATGCAACGGTGATCATGATCACCGCTCACGGTTCGATCCAGACCGCCGTCGAGGCCATGAAGCGCGGCGCGGTGGAATATCTTTGCAAACCCTTCGATCCGGATGAGCTGTCGCTGCTCGTAGAGCGCGT
>JASFGJ010000110.1:0-9369 GCA_050123815.1 Desulfobacteraceae bacterium | reverse complement strand
CATCAGCATGATCCAATGCTTCCTGCAGCAGACCAATCCAGCTCCAACGGGTAGCAGTTCAGTATATTGCCGTAAAAGCCTAACGGAAACCCCCAGAAGCAAAAGTAATGCCAAAAGCATCACAAACCAAAGAAAATAAAATATTATCTTGAAATTCAGGCGGGTTAGAAAATTTTCCGCTGACATGGAGTCAGCGCCACTATGAAAAAGATTTCATAGTTTCTAGAACAAAGATGTCAGGTTTTCATTATTTTTGTTTTAAAATTATCAATGTCAAATCATCATCAATCTTGTTTTTTCTTCCCATATGCCGCGTAACATCTTCAATCACGGACCACCGGATCTCTTCCACCGACAGGTGCCAATGCCGGCTGACCACATCACACAATCGGTCCAGACCATAAAGATTTTCAGCAGTGGGATCGGTTCCCTCGGGATGCGATTCGATGATGCCGTCCGTATAGAGAACCGCACCATCACCGGGTTCCAGAACGGCTTCGACTTCGGAAATATAGTCGCTGATGTCCTCTGTAATCCCCACGAAGGCACCCAGGTCGATGGTGTCCAGGCGCTCTACCTGCCCGTTGCGTCGCACCAGCAGGATCTCTTCGTGCTGGCCGCTGATACGCATCCGACCATCACAATAATCGATAAGCGACAAGCTCATCATACGGTCGACCTGCATGCGCTGGATATTGTCGTAGATGGTACGGTTCACGACACTGAGGAATCGTATGGGCTCGGTTTCGTTGTGGGTTATCAAGGTGCGAATGGCGGTTTGGGCCATGAGCATTAACACGCCGCTTTCCAGGCCATGGCCGGTCACATCACCAATACCGATTTTTATGCCGCCATCATGGGGCAGGATATCGTAATAGTCACCACCGACCTCTTCGGCAGGCTGCATGTGGCAGGCGATGTCCAGCTGCTTGATACCATCGAGCTCAAAGGGTTTTGGCAGCACCATTTGCTGCAGGCGGCGCGCAACGTCCAGTTCGGCGCTCATGCGCGCGTTTTCCGCAATCAGGGTTTTTAGGTTCAGATGGGTTTTCAGACGTGCCAGCAGCTCCTCCCTGGAGATGGGCTTGGTCAGGTAGTCGTTGGCACCGGCATTGAGACCGGTCACCAGATCCTCGATCTGGTTCTTGGCGCTGAGCATGATGATGGGCAATTCATGGAACGGCAGTGTCTCACGGATCTTCTCGCAAAGCTCATAGCCCGACATCATGGGCATCATCACATCCAGTAAAACCAGGTCGAAATGTTGTCCGGAATCAACGGCTTCCAGTGCTTCATTGCCGGAAAAGGCCTGGAATACGGTATAATCGTCCAAGGTCAGCACGTTTTTCAATACCTGCTGATTGACGATTTCATCGTCCACAACGAGAACATGCCGGCCCGGCCGCCCTTGCTCGTCCAATTGGATCGCTGCCGCTTGTGCCGGTTCTTGCGTGTCCAGTGCCCCTGACTCGGCACCCAAAATGGTTGGGACTGCCGGCGTCGTAGTATCGATGATGTCGGCTGTTTGGCGTGATAAGGGCAGACTGAAAGTAATCGTGGTCCCTTCGCCTTCCTTGGTTTCGATTTGCAGCGTACCGCCTTGGAGTTCCACCAGTTGCTTGGAAATCGATAGCCCGATACCGGTTCCACCGTATTTGCGGGAGATCGATCCATCGGCCTGTTCGAATGGCTCGAAGATTCGATCCAGTTTATCCGAGGCAATGCCGATGCCGGTATCTGAAACCGAAATTTGGGCCATGTCGTCCGATGACTCGGCAAAGATGGTTACAGTACCGGTATGGGTAAATTTGATGGAATTGCCCACCAGGTTATGCAGGATTTGCTGCAAACGGTTTTCATCGGCATCGACAAAGGGAAAATCGCCGTCGATCGCATTGGTCAGTGCGAGCGTCTTGCCACGGCTCAACGGCCGGCTCAACGTCAGCACGATATCGGCGATCACGCGTATATTGACGGGCTTGATCTGCAGGTCCAGAGTGCTGGTCTTGAGCTTGGAAAAATCGAGGATGTCATCCACAAGACCGGAAAGTCGTTTGCCAGACATAATGATCATGGCCAGATTGGCCCGCATGTCATCGGTGGGGCTGCCGGCGGCGCCGTCGTGCAACGATTCAGCGATGCCGATAATGCCGTGCAGGGGGGTACGCAGTTCGTGGGATGTGTTGGCAAGAAATTCGTCTTTAAGTTTGTCCAGTCTTTCCAATTTTTCAATGAATTCGCGCAGGCTGCCCACCATGGCCTGAATTGATCCACTGAGGTCCGACAGCTCGCCGAAAAAAACGGCATTGGGCAAGTCGGGTGTCATATTGCCGGCGCTCACATCGGTTGCATAGCGCCGCAGCTCGCTGATGGGCGTGATGATGATGAACCGAAGGCAGATAAATAGAATGACGATGGCCATCATGTTAATGAAAATCACACCGATCACTGTTTTTCGCATCAGGCTGCCCAGCTCTTCCAGCAAAAAACGATCGGTCATGACGACACGCACTCCGTTGACCGAATCATCCTTAAGAATCAGTTCCCTGCTGGCCGTCAGATGGTGTTTGGGATCGAGGCCCGAATCGACCTGTTGTTCGGAAAACCGCCACTGTTTGTCCCTTACGGCGGAAAAAAAGATCTCTTCTCCGAATTCGGTCAGTACCACGGCGTAGAGATTTCGATTTTCCATCTCGCTTTTAATGATGGCCCGAATCTGTGGTATGTCCATATCATAAAAGGGTGATGCCAAGTTAATTTGGAGGCGCGTGGCGATCCTCTGGAGCGACTCGTCAAGTTCATCTGCCAAGGTGTTGCGGGTATTGCGATAGTTTAGAAAACCAAGGCCGGAGGTAATGACCGTCAGGGTGATGGATAGGACCAACGCCAACGCAATAGAGATGGAAAATCTGTTTTTTTTCATGATACCTTGCGAACGCTGTTTGGGGTGATTGGCAATTGTCCAAAATCATACTTGACATTCGAAGCGATTGCAAGCTACTGTGCAATAAGCGTCTAATTTTATGGACATATTGATGCTTGCGCAACTGCAATGCATCAAAGTCACCTGAACCGGCCCATGCACGCAGCGTATAACGTTGCCCTGCCACGAGCCGGACGAATTGGGTAAAAATTGGATTGGCCTGCTGTAAATGGATGAAACTAGAAACGCTTATCCATGACGTTCGGTTTTCTAATAAACATCCATTTTGCATTGTAACATATCTTCATTAGGTGAGCCAACGATGGCCAATGAATCAATTATATATGGAGATTATTCCGAAGCGCCAAACCGGAGTGAACTTCAGATCGTCCGTTTTAAGGCACTCGCCCAGGACCCCAACCAATTGTGGGAGAACGGATCGCTATCCGCTTTCTATATATCCGATTTTTGGGATACCTATTTTCACTCTCAAAAGCACTTTGCCAGAGCTGATATCCGCGATTCGGTGCGTTATATTGCTTCCGAACTTATTGGCAATGCGGTAAAATACAGTGCCACACCCGACATTTCCATTAAAATCACCTTAAATCTTAACACTCCAGAATTCCGATTTTTTGCCATCAATGAAGTCGAATTAAACAGAGCTGAAGCATATAAGAAGTTTGTCGAACGTTTACTTACCTGCGATCCTGAAAAGCTCTACATCGATCAGATGGAAAAAAATGCAGCTGGTAGCGATTGGCGGTCAAGCATTGGTTTTTTAACGATCATGCTCGATTATGGCTGCCAGCTGGCTTGGAAATTCAACGCGAAGGGTGATGCGAATACACTAACGGCAACGACAATGGTACGCCTGCCCGTTACAGGCAATGACACATTGAACAGTGGGGAAGTGGTTAATGGAAGTCGTTGGTAAAAAGTATAGCGTGCGGTTTGATGCCCAAAACGCAACCATTTCTTGCACCGGAATATTGGATGTTCGGGGCAAGGAAGGATATCAACCGATTGTGGACCTGTTCGATGCAGTGGTTGAACTTCAGCCTGAGCTTATTACGCTGGACGTCCGGCAATTGGAGTTTTTAAACAGTTCAGGCATCACAGCCATTGGATCGGGTCTGGTCATTAAGGCGCGTAACAAAGGCTGCAGCCGACTGGCAATTTGCTGTTCTGATCTGTACCCATGGCAGAAACGATCGATGAAAAGTATCAGCAAACTGATGCCTGGAATTGAGTTAAGATTTGAATAACTAAAACCATATCCATATAGCGGGAGCCTGACCGCGGTGAATGTAAGCGATGCCATGATTGAACCCACAATAGAGCAATTGCAAGCAGAGAACCACCGACTCCGGAACGAAGTCAGCGATTTAAAAATGCTACTGGAGACAACCATTGGGCATTCCGATATTCTGGAGGCGGATTTACTCCAAAGAGTCGATGATACCATCAAAGAAAGTGAAAAAAAGTTTCGCTCGATCACCGAAACACTGCCTGTTGCGGTTCTGATAACAAACAAATCCGGTGACGAGATTATCTATGCCAACGACGCGGCCGGCAGTCTGTTTGGCCTTTCGGTTGAAGAATTAAAAACACGCAAAACCACGGAATTTTACAATCCCTCGGACCGCTCCGCGATAGTCGAAACAGTCGCCCGTAACGGAGATCTGAAAAACAAGGAACTTAAAGGAGTCAATGCTCAAGGCAATTCGTGGTGGGTGGAACTGTCTGTCAAACCTATCGAATTCGGCGGCACAGCGGGTTTATTATCCATTTACCATGATGTGACGAACCGCAGAATGTTGGAAATGCAGCTTCGCCAGGCCCAAAAAATGGAAGCGATCGGAACGCTGGCCGGTGGAATCGCCCATGATTTCAATAATATTTTGCTGGCCATCTTCGGTTACACGGAATTGGCCTTGACGCAATTGGAAAAGGATTCCCCGCAGCGCAGACATCTTCAAAACATCCTGATCGCCAGTGAACGGGCCAAGAATCTCGTATACCAGATACTGGCCTTCAGCCGGCAAGGCGAGCAGGAGTTTCGGCCGATTCAGATAAAAACAACCGTCAGGGAAGCATTGAAGTTTTTACGCGCTTCTTTGCCCACAACGATCCATATTAGCAATAATATTCAGAGCAATTCGGTTGTAATGGGTGATCCAACACAAATTCATCAGGTGTTGATGAATTTGTCCACCAATGCCGGACACGCCATGCAGGAATCGGGTGGTGAATTGTCGATTGAACTGTCCGAAGTGACGCTCGACGCTGAATTTACCGCTTTACACCCGGATGTTACCCCCGGACTTTATGTGAAATTAACCGTCAGCGATACGGGTGAAGGAATCCCTTCAGAAATTCTTCCCAGGATTTTCGAGCCGTTTTTCACCACCAAAGATAAGAGCAAAGGCAGCGGCTGGGGGCTTTCGGTTGTCCACGGTATTGTTAAAAAGCATGGCGGCACCGTCACCGTCGAAAGCGAACTCGGCATGGGTAGTACTTTTGTGGTATATCTGCCGGTAACCGAAAAGCAGCTGCCCGTAGCGCCTATTGTTTCACCGACCAACCATATCGGCACCGAACATATTCTTTTTGTTGACGATGATCAAACCATCGCCACCATCGGCGAAGAGATGCTCACAGCCAAAGGGTATCGTGTCACGCCGGCCATGGGAAGCCAGGAAGCACTTGCAATTTTTCAATCCAACCCGGAACAATTCGATCTGGTGATAACGGATATGACCATGCCCCACATGACCGGCGATCACCTGGCCTCGGAGATGATGTCGCTGAGACCCGATATCCCGGTGATCATCTGTTCAGGCGGAGACGCCATCATTCATGAAAAAGAACTTCTTGCCGCCGGTATCAAAGCCATTATCATGAAGCCGTTTAATATCGATTCTATCTGCGGTAGTATTCGTAAAGCATTGGATCAGCATTCGTCACGCGCCTAAGTAAGCCGCCTTGACTTTTGGATTTCCCAATAGATCCGACGCCTCTCCTTCCAAAACGATGCGCCCTGTTTCCAGAACATACCCGTAATCGGCAATTTTCAGCGCAGCGCGGGCATTTTGCTCAACCAGCAAAATCGTGGTTCCCTTTTGGTTCAACTGCTCGATGACATTAAATATCTCTTGAACGATCAAAGGGGCCAGCCCCATGGACGGTTCATCGAGAATCAATAATTTGGGGCGCGTCATGAGCGCCCTGGCAATGGCCAGCATCTGCTGCTCGCCGCCGGAAAGCGTTCCGGAGATCTGACGGGCGCGTTTTCCGAGTATCGGAAACATCTCGTACAGTTCCGATATCCGGTGCTGAATCTGCGCCTGGTTGCCTCGCTTGTGGTAAAGGTATGCTCCCAGATGGATGTTGTCTTCCACCGACATGTGTGAAAAAATCTGGCGACCTTCGGCGACCTGGGAAAGCCCCATGGCCACGATGCGGTGGGCAGGCAGGGAGATGACATTGCTGCCGTTGAACATCACGCGACCGCTCCTGTTTGGAAGAAGGCCCGATACCGCCTTGAGCAGGGTCGATTTTCCGGCGCCGTTGGCGCCGATGATGGCGGCCACCTGCCCTTTGCCCACATTGAGCGAAACATCCTTGATGGCTAGTATCTTTCCGTACCCGGCGTTGAGATTCTTTATTTCAAGCATGATCAATCGGCATCCCCCAGGTAGGCTGCAACCACCTTCGGGTCGGCCTGAATCTGGGCCGGTGTGCCCTCGGCGATTTTTTCCCCATAATTGAGCACCGCGATTCGGTCGGAAATATTCATAATCACATTCATATCATGCTCCACCAGCAGGACGGTGACGCCCTTGGCCTTGATGGCCTGAACCAACTGCGCAGCGGCTTCGGTTTCGGTCTCGTTCAAACCGGCTGCCGGTTCATCCAGGCAGATCAAGCTCGGATCCGTGGCCAGGGCCCGGCCTATTTCAAGAATCTTGCGTTCACCCAAAGGCAAATTATCTGCCAGTGTGTCTACTTTGTCTCCCAATCCGATGAACTCCAGGATATCTTGCGCCTGATCGCGCAGCTGGTCTTCCTGCCGCGCGATGGCCGGAAGACGAAGACCGCAACCCAGAAAGCCTTTGCGGATGCGCATGTGACGCCCGACCATCACGTTTTCCAGCACGGTCATATTGTCAAACAGCTCGACGGTCTGAAAGGTCCGCGATATGCCCAACTTGGCAACCTGGTGGGCCTTTGATCCGCTGATGGTTCGCCCCTGGAAGCGCACATGCCCCTCTGTCGGTGCAAACACGCCGGTAATGATATTGAACAGGGTGGTTTTTCCAGCGCCGTTGGGACCGATCACCGCCATAATTGTTCCGGGCGCCACCTTCAGATCGATATTCATCAAGGCGGTAATGCCGCCAAACGCCATGACCAGTTCTTCGATTACCAGAATAGCTCCATTTTCTTCTTTCGCGGTCATGGATTATCTCCCCAATTTTTCCTTTACCAATGCCGGAATCCCCACCATTCCGTTGGGCAGAAAGATGGTCACCAACAGCAGAACAAGGCCATAGGCCATGATCTCAAACTCTTCGAAAAAGTGCAGCCACTCCAGGCTTAAAAAGGCGATGATGACGGTTCCGACCAAGGCACCCCAAATACTGTGCATACCGCCCAGCGCAATCATGATGATCAGTTTGATGGAAAAGAACAGATCAAACGAAGAAGGATTGATAAAGTTCATGTAGTGAGCGTACAGGCTGCCGGCCACCGAGGCCAGCACAGCGGAGTAGACAAAGACCAGGACCTTGTAGTGTGCGACATGGATCCCCATGGCACCGGCTGCCGGCTCGCTGGCATGAATGGCTCTGAGCGCCCTTCCTGCGGGAGACTGAATCAGGCGCGATGTGAACACAAATGCACCCAACACCAGTGACCAGACCAGGTAATAGTAATGCTCGGTGGAGGAGAACGCTATTCCCGCCAAGGACAACCGGGGAATGCTCACCAAGCCGTCGGGACCGCCGGTCAGGTCCACCTCTTCCCGGAATACGATATTCACGATAATGCCGAATGCCAGGGTCGCCATGGCCAGGTAGTGGCCTTTGAGTTTGAGGGACGGCGCGCCTACCGCAACGGCCACCACTGACGCTGCTGCGGCGCCGCACAACATGCAGATCCAGGGGTTTAGGCCGAATTTGGTCGTCAAAATGCCGGACATATAGGCGCCGATCCCATAGAAAGCCGCATGGCCCAGCGAGATCTGACCGGCATATCCCATCAACAGGCTCAGCCCGACCGTAATCAGGCAATAAATGCCGGCAAACACCATAATGCCGGTGTAATGAGTGATGCCCGGCAGCATGGAGAACACAACGGGCAGAAGTGCGACACAGCTGAATGTAATAATGATAGGCTTGGTTTTGATCCGCAGCATGGTCTTAGAACCTTTTGAACTTGCTTACTTCCAGATTGCCCATGATGCCGCTGGGGCGTATAAAGAGAACGGCCAGCAGCACGATAAGCGCGTAAGCGTCTTTGTATCCCGACGACAGCAATCCAGCCCCCAGGGATTCGATCAACCCGAGAATCAAGCCGCCGCAGATTGCGCCGCCAAAACTGCCGAGTCCGCCCAGGATAGCGGCCCCGAACCCCTTGACGGCCAGCATGGCGCCCCGGTCGTACTCCATCAAAGCAATGGGCGTCATGGTAATGCCCGCCACGGCGCCGATCGCTGCTGAAAGCGCAAAGGAGAGCAGCACCATATGCTGGACATTGATCCCCACCAACCGTGCGGCATTTGGATTGTCGGCACAGGCATTCATCGCCTTTCCAACAATGGTTTTATTGAAAAAGAACGTGAGCCCGATGGCAACCGCAATCAGGAATCCAATGACCCATAAATATTGCGGCTGGATTGAGGCGCCGCCGAACAGGATCGGCGTGCGTCCGGAAAAGGCCGGCAGGTCAAACGGATCTTTGCCCCAGATCAGCATGGCGGCCCCTTTGATCACGATGGAGGCCCCGATCGTAGCGATGATCAGCGTCAACACCGACGGATTTCGAATGGGCCGGATTGCCAGGCGGTCCAATAAAATTCCGACGGCGGTGACCAGCACCACCGTCAGACAAAAGGCGAGCACCAGCGGCACCCCCAGGCTGACATGCACGAATACCATCACCAGACCGCCCAGCATAACGAATTCGCCCTGGGCCAGATTGATGACTTCGGTTACGTTGTAAATAATGTTGAAGCCGATCGCCACCATGGCGTAGAGGCTGCCCACGGTGATACCGGTGACCACGTACTGAAGCAGCTGACTGCCAAATGTAATTGTTTCCATCAAGTCTGCTCTGCTCTAACGACCAGCGAGGGTAGCTATAGACTTTAAGATAATGTTTTTGGACTGCGTTATCGGTCGTCGCGGTATGACAAATACAGCTTCCTCCCTCTAGCCTTG
>JASFGJ010000109.1:0-9388 GCA_050123815.1 Desulfobacteraceae bacterium | reverse complement strand
TGTTTGACATCTTCAAACAAAACGTCCAACACGGGCGTTCCGTTAGCTGGTCCGTGATTTTTGATGCTCTTTTGGTGATTATCGGTGGGTTGGGCGTTTTTGCAGCCATCGAGCGTCTCGTCGCCTGGATCCCCAAGACAGGAGCGGGTTTGCTGGTAGTTGACAATCTGGGATGGTTAAGCGGTATTCTGATGGTGGTACCGAACGGGCTGCTGGCTTGCTACTATGCATATGCCAAGCGTGCCGATATTGTTTACAGTTCACAGATCGGGGACGGCCATATCTGTATCCCGATGTGCATTGGTCTGTTTGTGCTGTTTTCTCAGATCCAGATTCCCCAATACCTGGATCTCAGCGTGCTGATTATCGTGTCCGCGTGCATTGTACACTTCCTATGCGTCGGATTCCTGGGGCGGCTTCCGCGTGCGGTCGGTCTGGCATGTGTCGTTGCATACGGCTACTTTGTCTATACTGGTTTGATTCAATGATTACGCCTTATCAGGTGTCTGATAGAGGCATTTTCCAGGTTTGAGGCATCGATACGCAGCTGACCGGATTCATCCCGGGTAGATGAGAGTTTGCCCTGTTTGACCCATTTGAGGATACCGGACTCGGTCAGGTAGGTCATCGCGCAGAACTCCTCAAGCGACAAAGTTTTTCCGTTTGATTTAGCTTTCGGCTCTGCGGCCTTAGGCTTGGCGGCTGCCTTTTTGGCAGCGGATTTTTCCTGTGGATCGAGAGATTTCGTACTCCCGACGGTATCCAATTCAGCGGCGTCAATCACCCATTTGCCGCTTTGCTTCGTTCCCTTTATCTTTCCACTGCGCAACCATTTGGATACGGTGCTGGCAGAGACACCGGCTTTTTTGGCAAATTCTTGTGTGCTGAGCAGTTTTTCGGACTGTGGCATGACCGATTCCTTTCTTTCGGAAAAATTGCATTTCAACGTTGGCTTTTTTCGGGATGGATCATCTCAAAAATGAAGAAAAGATGCAATAGATGGTGAGTGAAAAGGCCGTCGATACCGGATTATGGGTTTGCGGAAAAAGTGAGACTGTTTTTCCGATAGCCCTAAGCGTTCAGGCTTGCCGTGATCTCTTCCACTGCCGCGGAAAGATCGGCGGAAAGATCCTCGATATCGGCTTGTTTGAGTGTCAGAGCCTTAAGGCTCGACGCTTCTAAAGAGGTGCTTTCTGCCTCTGTGCTGCTGCCGTAGCCGGCCTCCTTGGCAAGAAAGTTCGCCAAATGGATCACATGCGCCAATTGATTATCCCCTGAAGAGGCGGGGTCATGGTGGTACCTCATGGCTTTGGCATGGCTTTCGGGCAGTTTCCATTTTATACACAAGTCCTCTGCAATTTCAGTATGATCAAAACCAAGAACATGACGTTCCGCCAGCAGATATGATGGGGATTGTTCCTGAAAAAAGCGCTGTACATCCTGCTTTTTTTGTTCCAGGTATTTGTTCAGGGCCAATTTACCCGCATCATGAATCAGACCTACTGAAAAGGAATCACTTTCGAGCGACGGCGCCCGTTTTGCGGCAATCATTCGCGAGCCAAGGGCCACCGCCAGACTGTGTTTCCACAACACGCCCGCATTCAAATTGTAGCCCTTCAGTCGCTTACCAAGCAAACTTGAGGACGACACCATGGTAATGACTTGCTCAAGTGTTTGCTGGCCCAACACTACCGTGGCCTGATGAATGGAATTGACCATCCCGCTCAGGCCGTAATAGGCAGAGTTGGCCACTTTCAGAATGCGTGCCGCTATGGCCTGATCGGTTTCGATGATTGCCGCGACATCTTTGAAACTCGACTTTGGGTCGGCCATTACTTCGCGCGCTTTAAACAGCACTTTGGGCATCGGAGGCAAATCTTTGACACTCTGCAGGATTTTCTTTTTCAGATCCTCTCCGTCAAGCGCCGATTCCGATGTTTCGGCCAACGGCTTGAATACCTGCCGATCCGATTCCGATGGTCCGTCCTCTTTCTCTGGCGGGCGAAGATCGAGGGTGATCTTGCTCTTGCACGCTGGACAGGGGAAATTGACAACACGGCCTTGCGGGAGTCGATCATCCGGAAGATCGTATGATTTACCACAGCTATTGCAAGCAACGTTCATTGCGAGTCCTTTCTAAAGTCCAGATCTTCTGCCGCCGGTATATGTGTGTCGTGATGATCCGAATATTTCCAGATCCTGCCGGCATAAACTGCAGCGAGTGATGCTTTAGTGATCTGCCATATTATCGGGTGATGCGCTGCAAAAGTTAAGGGGAATTTATTCCACAAATCCGAAAATGCGATCTCACGCATAAATCTATTTTACATGAACATAAGTAGCAGTTATTAAAGATAAATTAAATTAAAAGGGGGCCCGTCTCCGGACAGTGATTGACAAACGATCCGTACCTTTTTAAGATGCCAATCTCGAATGGGCGCGAGGGGGTAAATGAAGTGAAACTGATTTTGATCATGGCTATGACTGCCGACGGCATAATCGGGCGGACAAATCACCATTTTCCCAACTGGACGTGCAGTGAGGACAAGCGCATGTTCAAAAGCGTGAGCCAGAAAGCGGGAGTGGTTGTGATGGGCTCGCGCACCTTCGATACCATTGGCCGGGCATTGCCGGGTCGTTTGAATGTGGTCATGACGCGCAGACCCGAGCAATACGAGTCGGCTGAAAATCTGGTGTTCTGGAGTGGTTCTCCCAGATCACTGCTGGAAGACTTGAATTCAAAAGGATTTGAGACAGTCGTACTTGCGGGCGGGGCGACCATCAACTCACTGTTTGCACGCGAGGGTCTGATCGATGAGCTCTACCTGACCATAGCACCGCAGCTGTTTGGCCAGGGCTTGTCCTTGTTTGCCGAGTCGCTGGATGTCGACCTGGAACTTTTGGAGGTCCGATGCCTGCAAGCCCAAACCATCTTGTTAACTTATCGGTTCAACTATCCGGACACCCCGGCCGTTGACCGGTCCAGCACCTCAGAAAAGAGCAGATATGGAATTGATACTGTTTAATACCCTGACGCGGCGCAAGGAGCGTTTTGTTCCAATTCAGCCGCCGCACGTGGGGCTGTATACCTGTGGGCCAACCGTTTACAATTATGCGCACATCGGGAATTTAAGGACCTACATTTTTGAGGACGTACTGAAACGGGTTCTTGCATTGAACGACTTTCAGGTGAAACACGTCATGAATATTACCGATGTGGGACATCTGACCGGCGACCGCGACATGGGTGAGGATAAACTGGAAAAAGGGGCTCGTCGGGAGGGCAAGAGCGCTTGGGAAATCGCCGAGTATTACACACAGGCTTTCCGGAAAGATATCCGGAGGCTGAACATCCAGGACCCAACCGTCTGGTGCAAGGCCACCGACAACATCGAAGAACAGATAGGGCTTATCCGTACCCTGGAGACCAAAGGGTTCACCTATCAGACCAACGACGGTATTTACTTTGATACTTCTAAATTTGATGGATATGCAAAACTATCACATCAGAACCTGGATGCCTTGGTCGAAGGCGCCAGAGTAGAGAAAAACCCGGAGAAGAAAAACGCAACCGATTTTGCTTTATGGAAGTTTTCTCCACCGGAAGTTCAGCGTCAGATGGAATGGGAGTCGCCTTGGGGCAAGGGATTTCCGGGATGGCACATTGAGTGCTCAGCCATGAGTATGAAGTATTTGAATGACCAACTGGATATTCACTGCGGCGGGACTGACCATATTGATGTTCACCACACCAATGAAATTGCGCAATCAGAGGCAGCGACCGGCAAGCCATTCTTCAATTTCTGGATGCACGGAGAGTTTTTGAATATTGCCGGGGGAAAGAAGATGGCCAAAAGCGAAGGCAATTTCTTGACCTTGGAAGCAAGCCTTGTCGACATGGGAATCGATCCGCTGGCATATCGATTTGCTACCTTTCAAACCCATTACCGAAAACCTATGGAGTATAGCCGGGAGGCAATTCAAGCGGCGCGCAACGGCCTGGTGCATCTGCGCAACCAGGTGCGTGCACTTACCGATAGCAGTGAGCCCACCGAGGTTGATCCGGCGTTTTTTGAAAAATTCAAAGAGACCGTCAACAACGATCTGAACATGCCACAGGCGCTGGCGGTTGTACAGGAGTTGCTTAAATCCGATCTCGATGCCGCCGTCAAACTGGCGACGGTGATCGCCTACGATCAGGTTTTAGGGTTGGACCTGGAAAAAGTCGGCGAAAATGGGTCCCTTCCCGATGAGATTCAAAAACTTGTCGAAGCGCGCAAGCAGGCCCGGGCGGATAAAAACTGGGCTGAATCCGATCATCTGCGCGACAAGATTCAAGAGATGGGCTATGTCGTACAGGACGGCCCTCACGCAATGAAGGTGTTCAAAGGATAGAACCGCCTCTGGATGAGGGCGTTGTCTGCGCACGTCGCCTCCGGGATGGTCATCTCAGTACCGTGCCAAGGATCTGGGTTGTTTGTTTATCAAGCTTGCATAGGTGCTGTTTTTTAGGCGATCATTCGGCGCCTGCGGTATAAAAGGATACTGAGAAACAGCAATCCCGCAGCGGTAATCACTCCGGCCACGGCAAAGGATATGCGGTAAGCAAAGGCTTCGCTGCTTCCGCCGGAGATCAGAATATCCACCAGCGGTCCCGCTATCAGCGTACCGGGCAGCCCCCAACTCAGAAAAAATGTGGCGTTGAACCAGGCAAAACGGCGGGCGCGATGGGCCGCCGGGATCAGAGCCGCCGCGATTTCATAGGCTGCGGCCATGATCGTGGCATCGGCGATGCCCCGTAGAAAGCTGCCGAGATAGATCGCCGGTAGAGCGGTTGCCCAGGCCAAGACAGACATTGCGGCAACGGCCGAGAAAGTTGCCGTAACCAGTGTTGTGTTGGTTCCCAGACGCCGACAGAACCATCCCGCCCACCAGCCGAAGAAAATCATCGATAACGATTGGGTATTGAGAACATAGCTCAGCGAACGGCTGTCCAGGCCGGGACCGGTGTCCGCCGACAGGTATTGCGGAAAGATAATGGCAATGGAGTTGCGACCGAAATTGATCAGTGTCATAGCTGTCAAAAAAAACAGAAATATCTTGTTTTCCTGAACGGAATCGGTTGCTGCAACCTTTTGTTGAAACGGAGCCTCTGCCTTAGTAGATGTTTCGTGAATGCCGCCCTCCGGGAGCAGGAGCAACGGAAACGTCGATGCCAACATGATGCCGGCAGCGACGAAAAACAGCACTCCATGATGGAAACCCCACCCCGAAAAGTGCATGCCGAAGCCGTCATAGAGCAGCCCTCCGATCAAAATACCGGCAATGCGGCCGATACCGCCAAGACTGGCGAGGCGTCCTTGAATCCGGCTGCGGTCGTTCTGGGGGTACAGATCCGCGATCAAGGCCGACCAGCTGATGTTGGACATCGACCAGAAAAACTCGACGGCCGTAAGACCGAAAATCAGGATATATCCGGCAACGATTTGTGTATCAGCACCGCGGTGAAGATACCAGACGGCAACCGTTCCCAAAGCAGCGAGTAATTCGCCAATGATAATCAAAGAGCGTCTGAGCTGGTATCGGTCTGAGATGCGACCCCATATGAGGCCCTGTGACAGGATATTGACCACCATGGGTAGTGTGGCAAATAAAGTTGTTGCCGTTACGCTCAATCCGAGGAAGTGACGCAGGTAGATCGTCAGGTAGGCGTAAAAAAGCCCCCGCCGGAACATCGCCAGCATTTCAAATGAAGCGAGACCAATAAAGTTTTTATTCCAATTTGCCGGCAATCGACATCCTTTTAAAAAAAAGGCCCGGCACGAATGCCGGGCCTTGTGGTCAAATATTATGTTATAGTCTTGAAACCTAATCCTCCAGGCTTTAAAGTCAACTGAGTTCTTTTGGCCGAAAGGCGGGCGATTGTGATCCAATACATGCAGCGGGAAGCACCGTTAGACCATATGATGATTCAGCACATACGCGAAAAATTGAATGGCGATGGATTGTCAGCGGATTGGCGCGTGCTCAACAGGCGTGACAAAACCCGCGGATCGGCTGTCATGTTCTTGTTGAGCAGGCATTGCTTCGAAGGGCATAACGACCTCGAGCCCTGCCTGGTGCTCAATAAACGGTCCCAACGGGTCCTCCAGCCGGGTGATCTGTGCTGCCCGGGCGGTGGTGTAGAGCCGCTTGACAGGTTGTTGTCCCGGGTATTGCGCTGGCCTTTTTCGCCGCTGTTTCGATGGCCTCCTTGGCGCCACTGGCAAAACAAAGATCCGCAACTGGCGCGTGGATTGTCACTGATGTTTGGCACGGGCCTCCGCGAGGCCTGGGAAGAGATGCATCTCAATCCGCTGCGGGTCGCCTTCCTGGGACCGCTGCAAGTGCAGCGGTTGATTATGTTTAAGCGCTCGATCTATCCACTCGCTTGCTGGGTTCCAACCATTGACGGACTGCAACCCAATTGGGAGGTCGAACGCATTGTGCTGATACCTTTACGCCAATTGATGCAGGCACATCGCTATGGTCGCTACCGACTGCACTTTGCCGCTGACGGTGTTGAGACGCAGCGCAAAGAGGATTTTCCCTGTTTTATCCACCAGGGACGCCATGGCAAGGAGGTGCTTTGGGGGGCAACCTTCCGAATTGCCATGGATTTCCTCGAACGTGTGTACAGCTTCCAACTCCCAGACCTGGATACGGCACCGGTCGTTCCGGGACGACTCGATCCTGACTACATGAACGGCTCGATAATGGCCAATTCATCAAAGACACCAAATGAAACCAGTCAAGACTATTGAAGCTATATGCGGTATGAGGGTGGTCAAGATATAACCATATGTTGCATGGGAATGGATCGAGTACTGCCATGCAATCGACGAATTCGATCCCGAACCCGATAGCGATCCCGATTTCGATGTGGCTTGCCGCAAACACCACATATGGTTGTCTTATTGCCATCACCATACTGCATATGGTTATATCTTGACCACCCTCATACCACATAGGGTTAGGGATCTATGGATGTTAAGAATTCGATCCTGATAGCGATGGCGATTTCGATAAGATATAGCCCCGAACTGGTGTGAACGGCGAGAACCATGCTGCCACACAGCTTAGCGAGAGGGGCGCTTCAGGGCACTACCCGTGTGCCGGCTTTTCCGGCCACCGCCGCCTCGATTTCCGCCAGATGTGTGATCAGCACCCGTTTGGCGCCTGCCTTAACAGCGGCCATGCAAGCCTGAAGCTTGGGGCCCATGGAACCCGGCGGAAACTGACCGTTATCAAGATAAGCGTCCACTTCGGCGAAAGTTACTTCACGCAGATACCGCTGCCGGGGTGTTCCGTAGTGCACGGCTGCACCAGGCACATCCGTGGCGATGATAAACAGATCCGCGCCGACCTCTTCAGCCAGTTTGGCACTGGCCAGGTCTTTGTCGATAACGGCATCAACACCGGAAAAACCACGGCCGTCGCGCACCACCGGTATCCCGCCGCCTCCGCAGCAGATAACAATGAAGTCCATCTCGATCAGCCGCTTGATCTCTCGTTTTTCAACAATCGTGACCGGTTTTGGTGAGACCACGACCCGGCGATAACCTTTGGCTGTCTTGCGTGTCGGATAGGGCAACGCGTCGGCCTGTGCCTTGGTAAATGTCGGGCCAATGGGTTTCGTCGGGGTGCTGAACGCAGGGTCTTTGGGGTCTACAACCACGTAGCTGATCAAACTGACGAATTTTTGGGCTGTCTTGATGCCCATTTCCATCAGTTTCGCATCCAGTATGGATTCAATCATGTAACCGATCTGTCCCTGGGTTTGCGCCACCAATATCTCGAGCGGCAGTCGGGGAACCTCTCTGCAGGACTCTTGTTGCAGCAGCAGGTTGCCGACTTGCGGGCCGTTGCCATGGGTGATGATCAGTTTGAACCGTCGTGATAACTTTGCCAGTTGCGCCATTGGCACGGCAAGGTTGGTGAATTGTTCGTCGATGGTGCCGGTCTGGCCTTTGCGGATCAAGGCGTTGCCTCCTAAGGCGACCAGCAAGATCTGTTTTTTGCGTGCCATGGGTCTTTCCTCTTTTATGCGCGAACCCCCTTATCGGTTTTTTGAGAAGGCCCGCTTCAGCCGTTTATGGAGAATCTTTTCGAGTGTCGGCGCGCCGTGATCCTGGTACTCATACCGGATGCGCAGATGGGGTTTGCTGATATGTACCAGCTTGGGCAGATCGATAGGCGTTGCAAACAATACCAGGTCACAGTCGCATTGATTGATTGTCGCTTCCAGATCCTTGATCTGTTGCGGGCTGTATCCCATTGCCGGAATCACCTGGTCAATGTGGGGGTATTGTTCGAGTGTCTTTTGCATGCTGCCCACGGCACATACCCTGGGAGAGGCGATGTGTGCGGCTCCCCAACGATGAGCCGCAATCAGCCCGGCGCCATATTTCATTTCCCCGTGGGTCAACGTAGGGCCGTCTTCCACCACCAGAACACGTTTTCCACTGACACGTTCCGGATGATCGGTGATGACGGCTGACTCGGCCAATACGAGATCCGCATTTGGATTAAAGCGTGAGATGTTGCGACGGACCTGCTCGATCTGTTCCGGCGTGGCGCTGTCTACTTTGTTGATGATCGCGACATCGGCCATCAACATATTGGTTTCACCCGGAAAATAGCGTCGCTCGTGGCCTGCACGCAGCGGGTCGAAAACGACAAGATGAACATCCGGAAAGTAAAACGGCGTGTCGTTGTTGCCGCCGTCCCAGACGATAATATCGGCTTCGGTTTCAGCCTGGCGAAGTATCTTTTCATAGTCAACTCCGGCATAGACCACCATCCCGAGATCGACAAGCGGTTCATACTCTTCCCGCTCCTCGATGGTGCATTTTTCGGATGCAATGTCATCATAGGAAGAAAAACGTTGAACAACTTGTGCCGTTAAATCGCCATATGGCATCGGATGGCGTACCACAACGGTGCGCTTGCCCATGCGCTGCAACAACTTGCAAACATGCCGTGTGGTGGGGGATTTGCCACAACCCGTACGGACCGCGCAAATCGACACAACCGGCTTCGAGGAACGGAGCATGGTATAAGTCGCGCCGATCAGAATAAAATCCGCCCCACCGGCCATGGCCAGCGAGGCTTTGTGCATGACCTGTTCGTGGGAGATATCGCTATAGGAAAACGCGACAAGATCCACACGGTGTTTTCGAATCAATTCAACGAGTTCTTGCTCGGGATAAATCAAGATGCCGTTGGGGTAGTTCGCACCGGCAAGTTCAGGCGGGTAGCGCCGATCATCGATGTCCGGTATCTGTGTTGCCGTAAAGGCGACGACTTGATAGCGGGGATTGTCCTTAAAGTAGACGTTGAAGTTGTG
>JASFGJ010000108.1:0-9390 GCA_050123815.1 Desulfobacteraceae bacterium | reverse complement strand
GTCGCTTAATTTCATTGGTTGGAAAGTCTCCATTAATACATGGTTGCCATGCACGCATCACTGGCATTTTCAAATACTGCCGAAGGAATGGCATCGACCAAATCGGAAAAATCGCCGATTTTGAGGCCAAGAGCATCCAAATGTGACGACAAAGTGCTCGTATCCAGTCGTTCAATTTCCAAGCCTGTTAAAAACCGTGACATCAGCAGATCGGCCAAATAGACGATTTTTGCCAGTTCAGCGTTTTTATCGGCATTGCCAGGGTGGTGATGATGGCGAATGGCATCTGCCAGCAGATCGGGAAACGACCATCGGCAGGCGAGTAAAAAGCCCACTTTGGTATGATCGGTATTGAACAGGCGTTTTTCAATGTGAATGACATCTTCGGTTCGTTCCATTACCCGTCGGTAAAACAACGGATACGCACTGCTGACGTACTGATCCAATACCACCTTGCCGATATCATGGACCAAACCGGCTGTATACGCCATGGCGGCTTCTACCAACCGGGTTCTTTTTGCCAGAATTTCAGCCACGTGTGCGCAACCCAAGGCGTGATGATAAATGCCGCCTTTGCAAAGTGCGTATCCCTGGCCTGATTGATCGAAATAGCCCTGGATAGCAGCGGAAATCACCAATTTAATTAGATGATCCCGGCCCAGAAAGACAATGGCATGGTCGAGGGAAGCGATGGGCTGCTTGGCGGCAAACAGTGCGGAATTTGCCAGCTGCAGTGTCCGGGCGGTAAGAACCTGATCTTTGCGGATCTCATCTGTGATGGCGTTAACGCTTTCTTTCTGATGATCGACGAGCCGCATGACTTTCAGCGCCACTTGGGGAATGGGCTTTACTTGCTCCATGGCTTGCTCGATTTCGGAAATACCGGGAGCCCGAACAGTGACTTCATCGGACAATCTGTTCACGCCTGCCGGTTCAATGGTCGTGTGGCCGGTTGACATATCCAGACTCAAGCGGCATGTGAAAAAACCGCCGGTTTCAGACTTCTGAAGCTCGATGCCTTCTTTTGCCAGCAGGGATTTTACGACATCCGCCGTTCGACCGCCGATATCCAGGTCAAGATCCTGTTTGCTGACCGGGCCGACCAGTGCACCGCCGGCCAGGCATGCTGTCAATGCGGCACGACTGGCTCCGGTGTTCAGCATGGCTTGCAGAAAAAGTGGTACGCCGGTCGTCGCATATTTTTCAGGTTGTTCACTTCCTGAAATGGAGGTCGGTTCGGGAAGCAGCAAATGTATCACGCCGCCAATACCAGTGGATCGGCAATACAGCGACAACCCAACGCAAGTGCCCAAATATGCCTCGATTCTCAATGCACGCGATTCACTGATATAGTAGCTGCCCGACGGCACATGGTTTTTAGTCATCACAGCTGATGCAATCCTTTCCGAAAATTATAATTATATCATAAATTTGTAAAAGAATTCAATCCCCAAACAACCTTATGACTTAACGTTCCGCTCCATCTTGAGCTCTCCGTAAAACCGGATTCGACAATTGAGTTCGCCCTTTCAACCTGATGGGTTATGCGATATAAGAGACCTGAATTTCATTATGACTTTGATCGTAACCGGATGAAAGAAGAGACCTATGAAGCAGGGCAGGGATTCTATTATATTTGCGTTGGATGTACCGTCTGCCGATGAGGCAAAGCAACTGGCGCTTCAACTGAAAGGAACTGTTGGGTTGTTCAAAATCGGTTTGGAGCTTTTTGTGCGATGCGGTCCCGATCTGATTCAACAGATACGCCAACTAACTGGTGCCGGCATCTTTTTGGATCTTAAGTTGCACGATATTCCTGCCACAGTCGAACGCGCCATGCGGGTCATTGCGAACCTTGATGTCGATTTGGCAACTGTTCACTGTGGCGAAAACCAATCCATGATCGAAGCGGCTGTCGCGGGAAGTTTGGGAAAAGTCGACGTTTTGGGTGTTACCGTACTGACCAGTGTGGGGACATCGGATTTGAAGGCATCGGGTTATCGAGACGAAATATGTGATGATATCAGTCGATTGGTTCTGCAGAAGGCCACAATGGCCCGTGAAGCAGGCTGTGCGGGGGTTGTCTGCTCAGGCCTCGAGGTTCGGCAAATAAAGGCGCACTGCGGAGATGGATTTCTTGCGGTAACCCCAGGCGTCCGCTTCGCCGGCGATGGTACGCGTACAGATGATCAGCGTCGGATCGTGACGCCGGCAATGGCGGTTTCCGGTGGTGCCGACTACATTGTCGTCGGCCGCCCGATTCGTGATGCGGCGGATCCTGTGGTTGCGGCCGGGCAAATTGCGGCTGAAATTGACGGGGTATTGAATAAATAATAGTGTTAAGTGTTAACTCAACTTTCGGTTTTCATGAGCCGGTGTCTCCAGCGGGTGGTTTGCGCCAAACGCAACTTCATTTAAGTGTCACTAAGACGCACTACGGGCGCCCCGCAAACTCGCTGCGCTCAAACAGTGCGGGGCGCTGTTCCTTCGCTGCGTCTAAGTGACACTAAAATTCGCTGCTGACATGGCGCAAACCACCCGCTGGAGACACCTTCTGCAGCGTAATGACGAAAGCCGAAAGTTGAGATAAAAAGCATTGCTCGGATTCATGAGTTACATGTAATGTATCATTAGTTGGTTCAGGGGGAATCGGATTATGGCCAAGCGTGGGGACAATGTGACGTCCATTGAAAAAAAGATCAGAAAAGAGGCGAATCGCCCCAACCTGTTGCACTATGTCGGTAACACGCCCATGGTGGAACTGAATCGGGTAAAACCGCATAAGGGCGCTCGAATTCTTGCAAAATTGGAAGGTTCCAACCCCGGTGGGTCGGTCAAGGATCGCCCGGCGTTATGGATGATCGAGCGGGCCGAGAAAGAGGGGCTGTTAACACCGGGCAAGGTGATCTTGGAACCCACCTCCGGCAATACCGGTATCGGACTGGCGATGGTCGGCGCATTTAAAGGTTATCGCGTGAAACTGACATTGCCGGCATGTGTCAGTACCGAGCGTCGTCAGACCCTTCTGGCTTACGGGGCGGAACTGGTCCTGACGCCCCATAACGAAAAGACGGATGGCGCCATTCGTGAGGCCCACCGTATCATGGAGCAGAGCCCGGATCGTTATTTTATGCCGAATCAGTTTGCCAATCAGGCCAACTGGCAAGCGCACTACGAGACGACCGCAAAAGAGATTCTGGAGCAGACCGGGGGCGAGATCGCCGCTTTTGTCGCCGGAATCGGAACATCAGGAACCCTGATGGGTACGTCGCGGCGTCTCAAGCAGCATGATCCGGGAATAAAGATTGTGGCTGCCGAACCGCTCGAGGGTCACGCCATTCAGGGCCTGAAAAGCCTTAAGGAGTCGATCGTACCGGAAATCTATGATGCCGCTCATCTCGATGAAACCGTATTTGTCGAAGATCGGGCTGCTTTTGCAACCACCCAGCGGCTTGCCATGGAAGAGGGGCTGTTTTGCGGCATGAGCAGTGGCGCCGCCGTTTGGGCCGCTCTGCAGATCGCTTCCGACCTGCCATCTTCCGAAACCGTTGTGACCCTTTTGCCGGATCGGGGGGACCGCTATCTTTCCACCAATCTGTTCCGATCGGTGTGTGCGGATTGCCCGCCTTAGACGGATTCAGGAGAACGAAACAAACCGCCATACGGTGACCACCGTCATGACAAGGGCTGCCAGCAGCACGAAGATCAGTTGATCCGGACTGAACTTGGGCACCTTCATGAGATTGCTTTCCTTAGATAGCATCGGCACGATAGATGTCTGGTCAATGAGGTATTCATCCTATTGCTGCGAACGCCGGAGGGCTCCAGAGTCCCCCGCTAAAGACCAGCGGGATAAAAAGGCGCCAAGGGCGCAGCCGTAGTCTACTACTGCAAGCCCTTGGTAACGCCGAATCTGGAGTCCTCCGGCGTTCGCAGCTATTCATCGTCCAGGCCGAACGCTGTATGCAACACGCGCACAGCCAACTCGGCATATTTTTCTTCGACGACACAGGAGATTCGAATTTCGGATGTACTGATCAGGATGATGTTGATGTTCTCACGGGCCAGCGTGTTGAACATCACCGACGCAACGCCTGAATGGTTTTTCATGCCCACGCCAATGACGGATACTTTTGCGATATCAGCATCTCCGCGGACCTCTTCGGCTCCGATCTCTTTGGCCACGCGATTGGTAAATTCAAGCGTCTGCTTGTAATCGGACTTGGGGACCGTAAAGGTCATATCGGTTTTCCCCCCTTGGTCCGTATTCTGGATAATCATATCCACGATAATTCCAGATTCGGCAATGGGGGAGAATATCTTCGCCGCCACACCCGGCTGGTCGGGGACTTTGGTAATGGTGATGCGTGCCTGATTCTTATCATGGGTGACTCCGGAGACGACGAGTTGCTCCATTGCAGATTCTTCACTAACAACCATGGTGCCTTCCTCCTCGATAAAACTTGAACGCACATGTACAGGAATATTGTATTTTTTAGCAAATCCCACGGATCGGATCTGCAGTACTTTGGCTCCCAGGCTGGCCATGTTGAGCATTTCATCATAGGTGATGGTTTTAAGCTTGCGCGCCTTGGGGCAGACGTTGGGATCGGCCGTATAGATGCCATCCACATCTGTAAAGATTTCGCATACATCAGCTTTTAGCGCCGCGGCAATGGCAACTGCGGACGTATCTGAACCGCCTCGACCCAGGGTGGTGATGTTGCCTTTGATGTCATATCCCTGGAATCCGGCCACAACCACTATCGTATGTTGATCAAGCAGGTGCTTCAGGCGTCCTGCGCCAATTTCAAGGATGCGGGCGTTGCCGTAAACGCAGTCGGTAACCACTTCCGCCTGATGGCCCAGCATGGATTGCGCCTCATATCCCATCTGACGCAGCATCATGGCCAACAACGCTGCTGTTGTCTGTTCACCAGTGGCCAACAGAACATCCATTTCCCGTTTGTCGGGAGCTTTGGACGCCTGGTGTGCCAAATCGATCAGTTGATCGGTGACACCGGCCATAGCGGAAAGAATGACCACCAGGTCATTGCCCTGTTCGTAGGTTTTAACGACCCGTTGTGCAACATTTCTGATACGTTCAATGTTCGCAACTGAAGTTCCGCCATATTTTTGGACCACTAATGCCATAACAACTCCCAAAGTAATATGAATTTGCCGACCATTTGTTTGGTGTCACAGGGGACCTTTACCTTCGGAATACCACGCAGCGCCGATCTCCTTTATCAGATTGGCCGTTTTAAGTCCACTGCCAAATAGTGAGATCTCACGTTTGTCATTGTCCTGTACTTCAAACCGGACGGTCAGTGCATCGGAGGGCCAGAGTGCGTCGGGCAGACGATCGGCCCATTCAACGGCAACCACCGATGCCGGATCGAGCATGTCCCACAATCCAATAGCCTCCGCATCCATCTCATCATGAATTCGATACAGATCGATATGTAAAAATGGAATGCGTCCCGGGTACTCATGTATCAGGGTATAGGTGGGGCTAGTGATGTCAAATTCCTCCGGCACCTCCAAACCCACTGCCAAACCCTGCACAAAGCATGTTTTCCCGCTGCCCAAATCGCCGATGAGTTTGATGAGCAATCCGGATTGCAGCACGCGGCCGATCAAGCGGCCCAGCTTTCGGGTTTGTGCTTGATTTTCAGTGATGATCGTTTGGGGCTGGCATTCACGCATGGTCTTATCCTGATGCTACTATATAGAGGTTAAGATAATGTTTTTGGCAAGGATAGAGGGAGGAAGCTGTATTGTGCAATACCGCGACGACCGATAACGCAGTCCAAAAACATTATCTTAGCCTCTATATCAGTGGCTGCAGCGGCTCTGCATGCTTATCATATAGAATTTTTCCGATAGCTTGCGGTATCGTCTGTATTACCTCAGTCGCCAAATAACCCCAAGGCGTTTCCCTGGCCAGCATATCCGCAGCCAGACCGTGAAGATACGCACCAGCAATGGCCGCTTCGACCGCTGAGCATCCCTGCGCCAGAAATCCTGCAATCATGCCGGTCAGCACATCACCCATACCACCGCTGGCCATCCCCGCATTGCCGGTGGGATTGATCCACACATGGCCCCCCGGTTCGGCAATCACGGTTCGTGCGCCTTTTAGGACGACGCAGGCACGATTGTCCATGGCGAATTTCCTGGCGGCGGTCAGCCGGTCTTGTTGGATCTGTTTCGTCGACAATCCTGTCAATCGGGCCATTTCACCCGGATGGGGTGTCAGGACGGTTGGCGCCGATCGATTCTTTAAAAGCGCGGTATGACCAGCAAGGTTGTTTAATCCATCGGCATCGATGACCAGCGGCAACTCCAGTTCCTTGATAATCCGGTGCACCAGGTTTCGCGTATGGGATTGCGTTCCAAGTCCGGGACCGACAGCCAGAGCCTGTTTGCCCGGTGCCTGTGCCATGAGTGTGTCGAATGCTTCTTCTAAAATTAAACCGGTACCCTGGTCCGGCAACGGCGCCGTCATGGCTTCGACAAGCTGGGCCTCCGCAATTGGGTTGAGCGCTTTGGGCAGGCAGAGCGTTACAAGGCCGGCGCCGGCTCTCAGGGCGGCGTTTGCCGTCATGGCAGCGGCTCCGGTTTTGCCGGTGGCGCCGGCGACCACAAGCAGGTGGCCGGTGCGTCCTTTGTGGTCATCCGGTGAGCGGCGGTCGACAATTAGCTTTACTTCCTGGCTGGTGATCATACGCTGCCGGGCGCTTACCTGACTTGCGATAAATGCGGGAATACCGATATCGATAACATCGACGCTTCCACAACACTGGGCTCCCGGGTGGACCACATGACCGATTTTGGGGAAGCCAAAGGTCGCGGTGGCCGTCGCCTGAATGCAAATGCCGCATATTTGTCCGGTGTCGGCGTTGAGACCGGAAGGAATATCAACCGCCAGCACCGGTCGTTGCCGAGCATTGATAAATTCAATCACTTGGCGAAAATAGCCTTTGACGTCTGAGTTGAGTCCGGTGCCGAGCAAGGCATCGATCCAGTAGGTTACATGGAGCATATCCGTTTGAGATGCGGCAAACTGCTCGGGTCCAGGCATTTCTATGACCGGTACTTTTAATGCTTTCAGCAGCGCTAAATTGGCGGCTGCATCTCCTTTCACGGCTCCCCGGTCGGATAACAAGAATACACTGACATCGATATCGCGTTGGGCGAGATATCGCGCAATAACAAAACCGTCTCCACCATTGTTGCCTCGTCCCGCAACGATGCCGACACGGCCGGAGCCGGCATCATATACCTTTTCAAGAAACGTTCGTGTGGCGCCCCTGCCTGCGCTTTCCATCAGGATACGGCCGGGAATTCCGAACGCGTCGATGGTTCGACGATCCATCTCCTGCATTTCAGCAGCGGTGACTACGTGCATTGTCTACCTCCAGGTCGGTTTGGTATTTACAGCGTACGGATCACGCCGATCATCTCCTGGATCGCCGGCTCCATGCCTTTAAGCACGGCTCGTGTGATTAAATTCTGGCCCAAACTGAATTCGTCTATTTCATGAAGGTCACTAAAAAGTCGAATCAATCGGTAGTCCAGTCCGCCGCCGACGGCAATGCGCAACCGCAGCTTGTGGGCCATTTTAATTGTGTCGATGATTTTGTCCAAAGCCCGTGTTTGTGAGGCGGGCGTCGTCGCCGTCTGCAGCCGGCCGGCATGAATTTGAATCCATATGGCACCGATTTGATGTGCCATCTTCGCCTGTTCGGGCTCGGCCGAAATGCTGACGCCAACAGATATGCCATTGGATTGCAGCGAGTCGATGGTTTCAAAAATGCGCTCGCCGTTCACCATCAAATCCAATCCATCTTCAGGCGGACCATCCTCTCCAAGCTCAGGCACGATGATGACGCGCTCCGGTTTTATATCGAGAGCGATTCCAACCATTTCCGAAATCGGCGCCATGTGGATAATCAACCGTCCCCGAACCGTCTGTCGCAGCAATCGAAGATCTTGCTCTTGGATATGCTGCCTGTCTTCGCGCATATATACACCGATGCCGTCTGCACCGGCGAGTTCTGCAACGACGGCCGCCGACACTGGATTCGGACCGGCAAAGCGTGTGCTTTCCCGTATCAATGCTACGTGATCCACAAGCACAGTTAAGCTCGGCATATCTGTCTCCTTCTAATCAATCGCTTCGACCAACGCAAGCAGTTCATCGCTTTTCGCATCCATTACAAGCGCTTCTTGCGATGAATGGATATGATCGTAGCCAAACAAGTGTAGAATCCCGTGAATTAAAAGCTGATAGAAGCGCTGGTCGATCGATAGGTCGGCCTCCTGAGCTTCCTTGGCACACGTATCCATTGAAATAACGACATCGCCGATAAGCTGGGGATTAATATCTGCATGCAGCCCTTCGCGCATGGGAAAGGCGATGACATTTGTGGGGCCCTTTCGATTCAAATAGGTCTGGTTGAATTGAGCAATCTGCGTGTCATCCACAAGTAGAACCGATAGCTCTCCTTCAGGAAAGTCCAAGGCGTTTAATATGGCCTGGGCGATTTTTTGAACTCTTTCGATCGGGATCGGATGCTTTGACTGTTGGTTTTCGATCAGTACTGTCATATTTTACGCTGCCGTTTTCTTTGACGCTTGTTTCGGTGTACTCGATGCGATGGTGGTGAATCCCGTTAAGGATTTTATAAAAACTCTTGGCAATATTGTGCAAGTCTTTTAGCGTCAGCTCGCAATGATCGAGTTGACCGTCGGAAAATATCTTGTTAATCAAGTTTTGGACAAGTCCCTGAATTCGGGAGGGTGTTGGATTTTCAAGGGTTCGCGATGCCGCCTCCACTACGTCAGCCAGCATGACCAGCCCTGCCTCTTTGGTCTGTGGTTTGGGGCCGGGGTAGCGGTAGTCGTCTATTTTGACGACATCGGCACCTTTCAGATGTTTGGCCTTTTCATAGAAATAGCTGATGAGGCTGGTGCCGTGGTGTTGCTTTATGGTGTCGACGATCCGCTGTCCGAGCTTGTCTTGCCTCGCTATATCGACGCCGTCTTTCACGTGTGCTATCAGAATCAAACTGGACATCGAGGGGGCCAGTTTGTCGTGCCGGTTCACCCCGTTGGCCTGGTTCTCTATAAAATAAAGCGGTTTTTTTACTTTCCCGATATCATGATAATATCCACAAACTTTAGCCATCAGGGGATTTGCACCGATGTCGGCTGCTGCAGCCTCTACGAGGGAGCCGACAATAACTGAATGGTGGTATGTTCCAGGAGCTTCGATCATCAAACGGCGCAAAATGGGTCTATCCAGATTGGCCAATTCCAGCAAAGTGATGTCAGTGGTGTACTGGAAGCTCATTTCCAGCAGCGGTGCAATACCAATCGTGA
>JASFGJ010000107.1:0-9432 GCA_050123815.1 Desulfobacteraceae bacterium | reverse complement strand
AGAGCTATAACCTGTCGTACTGCGGATTCGATCTGTGATCGGAGGCCGCTAGTCAAAACGGTCTCTAACCGAAAACCGAAGAGAAAAACCGATGCTCAACACGCTGAAAAACCGATTTGAACAAGGCAACCGCACCAGCGCCTACCCCAAAACCACCATCGAGCTTCCGCAGCGCTACCGCGGCATTCCATCGGTCGATGCGGCAGCGCCGGCTGACCTTGCCGCCCGATGCGCAGATGCCTGCCCCCAGCAGGCCATTGATGCCGCTGCCGGGCGCATCGACATGGGGCGATGTGTCTTCTGCGGCGATTGCGAACGGCTCTCTGAAGGCAAGTTCATCTCGTTCACCCGCAAATTTGAAACAGCAGTGGCCGAAAAGGAGCACCTGATGACCGATGGCGACCTGCCGGATCTGGCGGCGCATGCCAAGAAGCATTTCAAGAAGCTGTTCGGCCGCTCGCTGCAATTGCGTCAGGTATCGGCCGCCGGATGCAACGCCTGCGAAGCCGATCTCAATGTACTGGCCACTCCCTTTTTCGACCTGGCCCGCTTCGGCATCAATTTCGTGGCCTCGCCGCGCCACGCCGACGGCATTGTAGTGACCGGCCCCATCTCCACCAATATGCGAACGGCAACGTTGCAGACCTATGAAGCCGTACCGGATCCCAAAGTGGTGATTGCCGTGGGCAGCTGCACCATCAGCGGAGGTCCTTTTCGAGGCAGCAAGCAGATCGCCGAAGGTCTGGATTCGCTGTTGCCCGTGGATCTTTTCATACCCGGCTGCCCGCCCCACCCGCTGACCAATCTGCACGCCCTGTTGAGTTTCTTTAAATAGACGGAGAGCTTCAAAAAGGTAAGACCCCCTGCCTCCCGGCAGCAAAGGGCCTTTTTTGATTTTGCAGCCGCTTTTGCGAACAGCGATGCACTCATATTAAGGTTGAATGGAAATGGTCGGATAGAGTCCGGCCATAGCGCCATCCGGATAGGGTTGTATGGTGTTGAAAGAGATGTTCTGGTTTTTCTGGGCGTGCCCCTTGTTTTGTTTGCCGTCGAAGTAGGCGCCGTTAGCCTCCAGAATGTGATGAATCCGATCCTTGAAGGCGGACACGAAACTGGCGCCACGGCCTTCAAAATAGAGATTGCCCCTGACCAGCCTGTTTTGGATTTTCGAAAACTCCTTGAGCGACATGCTGTTGGCCTCCAGATCGCTTTCATCGCCGACAAAGCCCCAGACCAAGTGGCCGTCCGGTATGGTCAAAGGTCTCTTCACATCGATGATCGTATGGGGCATGATAACGCTCTCTTTTCCGATGGACAGCTTGCCGTTGGCGTGCCCGCGTAGGAAACTATTGAATCCTACAAATGTATTTTGACCTAAGTGGGCTTCGATGATCTTGGCGCCGTGGGCTGTCACGTTGAATCCTTCCAGGCGCGAGTTGATAATATAGCAGTTTTCCTGAGCGTTGGCCCCCTTGCCCAGCCATGAATTTTGAAGGTAGGCGCGCTGCGCAACAAGAACGTTATCTCCGATATGGGTCTTGGGTTTGATGACTGCGAAGCGGTCCAATGAGGCGTTTTGGGGAACCGACACCGGCGGGGTCAGATTGACGGTTTCAAATACCCTCTGGAACGCTTCCTTGCGATCCTCGACGAAATCGATCAACAATCCTTGCGGCTGAGTGCCCGGTCCGAAATCGATGTAGTACCGCAACTTGTCCTGGGGATAGCGATACAGAAAATTAAACACCCCCGGACTGCGTACCCAGACAGTGCCCGGATCGAAACTGAGGTGGCCGATCTCACCGGCCTGTACATAGCTGTAAGCGCCAAAAATGCAATCGTTCACGGTGGTCAGGTCCACCGTGGCAAACGGCCCCAAAAAGCTGCCGTCGGTGGGTGAGCCGTGAATATTGGCATAATGGGTGGAGATCGTGTTGGAGATAAAAAACGCTTCCAGGGTCTCCGGATCATGAGAAAAGTTGTGCACCAGCGTCTTGATCAGAAAGCTGTCGTCGATGCAGATGCGTTCATCCTCGGTGACCGGTATCTCGAAATCCTGATAGGCAAACACATCCCCTTTTTTCTTGAGTTCGTCACCGCGGATGTCCGACTTGTAAAGCATGGAGTGGGTCACCCGGCATTGTCCCAGAAAGTAGCTGCCCGCCAGATTGGAGCGCATGAACTGGAAGTTGAGCGGATGGTGGGGCGTGATACCGTAAAAGGCGTAAAATTTGCCCATTTGATCCAGCGGAACCAACGCCTTGACGTAGGGATTCGCATCGAATTCAAGCTCTCTCAAATTAATATTGACCCGCTGCACGATTCGATCGTAAAGATTTTCAAGTGCTTTCATAATGCTTCCTTATTCTATGGTACAAACGCTCATGGAGTGATAGACGGCCGCAAATACGTCCGCCAATCGCAAGATGCCGACAATCTTATCGTTTTCGGTGGCCAACAAAGAGAGGTGATTGCCGAACACCAGTTGATGAATCGCCAGGTCCAGTGATGCCTCCTGGTCGATGCACTGGCCCTCGGCCGTGGCCTGCATAAAATCCTCCACCTTCAGTTCCTGCGCACGTCTGCACAGTTCTTTCAACGGCTCGGCTTGCATCCGTTGTTGCTGTCTGATATCCCTGACAAATTTATTGCTGAACCCGAGTTGCGAAAGCTCGGACAGTTCTTTGGTTTGGTTCTGTACAGGTTCCAGGGCACGCAGGGCATCCAGATGGCTCAGCTTGCCGATCACCATGCCCGCCTCATCCAGGATCAGGACACCGCGATGGCGGTACTTGGTATGATCGAACTCCTCCTGTGCCTTTTCCAGGGCCTGCACCGCCTCAAAAAGCGTGCTCCCCTTCGCCACGGTGGCGTATTCGGAGAGCGGCACCATTAAATCCTTGACCGTGAAATTTTCCACAACCAACCTCCCTTCATGAATTCCGCAGACAGGCGTAAATCATTGGCGCTAACTGAAATTTGTCCGCTTTATCGATCGGCGGGCCTTCGGATACCCGCAATGCACACGAGTGAAACAACCTAACAGTAAAAATAAAAAAGATTTTAATATATCGAATAATCCTCATAATGTAAATAATTCTTGCTCTTAAGCAATAGTCTTGAAAAAACCATCCAGGCCCTCATACACCGGCGTCAGGCTGGCGATCACCAGATGTTCGTCGGTTGAATGTTGGGACATCTCCCCTTCGGCCCCCCAGACGACACCTGGGATTCCACGCTTCGAAAAAAACCTGGCATCGGATGCGCCATGTTCGAAACCGATGCTGGCAGACGTATGGGCCAGTAATTTTTCCAGATAAGGCGAGGGTTGGCTGACAAAGAGCGGCTCTTTGACGACAACCTCGACATCCGACGCCGCCGCCTTTCGGATATCTTCCAAAATGGCTTCCGGATCATCCTTGTCTGTATAGCGGATGTCCAGAACGGCGGTGGCCAGGGCAGGCACCTTGTTAAACGATTCATCGCCGGCACGACATTGACTCAGCGTCATCGTTTTATGCCAGTGGCCCGGGCTGGATTCCCAAAACAGCTTACCGATGGCCCGGTAATCGGCGATCAGCTCGTCGAACGCATTTTTCCCCAGCCACGGCCGGGCGCCATGGGCGGCTTTGCCGCGGGCGGTCAGTTTGAGTTGGAGAACACCTTTCTCTTTGGTGATGACCCTCTCCGGGCTGCCGCCATCCAGGGCTATAAAGTAGTTTACCCGGAGTCTTTCCAAAGCCGCCGCAGCCCCGCTGTGGCCGCCGATCTCCTCATCTCCGGTCAGCAGCAGGCTGAAACACACATCGTCCTGACCGGCGCCGCTTTGCTGAAGGCGCCGCAAGTGGTTTCTGAACAAAACCATCGAAAGGGCTACGGCATATTTGTCGTCGATGGCGCCCCGACCGTAAAGCCGACCATCGTTTTCGCTGGGTTCGAACTGCCCCTCGTTATCGGCCTCAACCACATCGAAATGGGTCATCAGCACCACTTGGCTGGCCCCGGATTTGGGTCCGGCAATGATGGACGGAACCCCCTTCAGGACCGTTTGCTGGGATTCGATTCCCTGGCTGGTGAGCCAGTTGGCTATAAATTCGGAGCAACGGCGGATCTCTTCCGGCCGGGAGTGGACGGAGGGAATTCGGATAAGCGCTTTGGTAAGTTCGACAATCTCCCGCAACGCGTGCATAGCGGATTACCCCTTGAGATTTTCAACACATCGGCTCCCGGCATCGGCAAGCGGGCCGGATCGTTGTGGATTGGGCCGCAGGCAAGAAATAAATTTACATACATCGCAAAGTTGGCCCAAGGCAATATAAATCAACCGGGGATCGATGGGATAAAAACATTATCTTAGCGACTATTGGACGACTCGAAGATGTTTCGATCCACTCATATCACCACCACGCCTAAGGATGTCCGAACCTGAAATTGCCTCTCGCCGGCGGCCGAGCACGGACAACACCTTTTTAATCAACCGAGCGTTGGAAAAGGGCTTCTGTAAGAATCCATCGGCACCGGCATTGAGCAGATCTTCAACCGGTCCGCTGTTATCGTATCCGCTCCACACCACCACCCGGATCCCGGGTTGGATCTTGTGCATCTCCTGGTAGACCACATCCGCATCAAGGTCAGGCAAGCGGACATCCAAAAGGACCAGGTCCACCGATGCGTCACAGGCTCGCAACGCCTCCAATGCGTCGCGCCCGGTCTCGGCCCTGAGAACGCGGAAGTCCATCTTTTCGAGCATTGCGCAGACAGCGTCCAGCACCAATGGCTCATCTTCGACCACCAGCAGTGTGGCGTCACCGATCACCGCACTCTGCGGCAATGCATTTTCGGACGGCGCCGTTTCCTTTGCGGCCAGCAAGGGAAGATAAACACGAATCTCGGTCCCTTCGCCCCGCACGGTTGAAGCTGCAATCCATCCATTGTGGTTGGCAATGATGCCGTACGCTGCGCTGAGTCCCAGTCCGCGCCCGATAAATTTGGTAGTAAAAAAGGGATCGAAAATTTTGCTTTGGATCTCCTTGCTCATGCCGCATCCATTGTCCTGAACCGTCAGGCACACATAGGGTCCCGGCCGGCGATTCGGATGGTCGGCCAGGTCGTCGGCGCCAAAGCACGCCTCTTTCGTGCTGATGCAGATACGCCCGCCTTTTTCCAGAGCCTCCACAGCATTGTTGTACAGGGCCAATAAGACCATTTGAAGCTGCGCGGTATCGACACTCACCAGGTCCTGTCTTGCGGCCAGATCCACCTCCAGCTCGATTTTCGGCGGCAACCGATGCCGAATCAGCTCCAGGCTGCTTTTGATCAGGTGTCCCAGTTTGACATCGCATGGATTGTATTTGCCGCCCCTGGCGTAAGCCAGGAGCTGCTGCGTCAAGGTGCTCATTCGTTTGCTCAACTTAATCATACTGCTGAAATAATTTTCAATTTTTTCATCGGGCACCAGCTCCATTTCCAGCAGTTCGATGTTGCCCACCAAACCGGTCAGCGCATTGTTGAACTGGTGGGCGACACCGCCGGCCAGGGTTGCGATGGCTTCCAGCTTGCGGCTTTGAAACGAACGCGCCTGAAGCGCCTTGTGCTCGGTGATATCGAACAATATCCCCTGCAAAACGACGGGTCGATCCGAATTGTCACAAATATTCTGAACATGTTCACGCACCCAGCGCCATTGACCATCGGCATGACGGATGCGGTACTCCTGCGTCAGGCTCTGATCTGCGCACACCGCCAGGCTGTTACGCTGCGAAACGACCCATGGCGCATCCTCTGGATGGATGAGCGATTCCCAGCCTTTGGAAAGATCGATCAGCTCTGTTTCTTCATACCCGGTCAATTCCTTTACGGCGCCATGATAAAAGATGGGCCTTCCTTCCGGATGCAGTCTGAAAGCAATCCCATTGAAATTCTCGACGAATGAGCGGTAGCGCAACTCACTCTCTTTCAAGGCTTCAAGCAGCTTGACGTTTTCCATGCGCAGGTGACGATGAGCGAGCGCTTTTTCAACCGATATCAAAAAGTCCTCGAAATTATCGATGGGTTTTGTCAAAAAGTCGAAGGCACCGTCATTTTTCATCGAATTGACAGCCGCTTCGATGGAGGCGTAACCGGTCAAGACGATTACCTCGATCAAATCATCGAGGCGTTTGACGCGGCGCAACAGCTCCAGGCCATCCATACCCGGCATCCGAATGTCGGTGACCACCACATCGATGCATTTCTGCTGGAACAAATCGAGGGCCGATTGGCCGTCCTGTGCGCAAAAGACCTCGAAATCTTCATTTTCCAGGAATTTTTTCAGAAGCTGAAGGATCTCGAGTTCATCATCGACAATCAAAATTGTTGGTTTTTTCATATGCCCTGTAACCCTTGTCCAAATAGCCGCTCTGCTGCAAATACAAAACCGCCTTGCCGTCAGGCACTGCGGTATAGCGGCTCCTGATCTTCGATGCGGGCTTGCCCCGTCGAATCGGTTTTGCCGGCCCCATGGTAGAAAAGATCGGGCAAGGTGATTCGAAATTTACTGCCCAGCCCAACAACACTTTCGGCCTGAATCGTCCCACCCATGGAGACGACCAGGTTGTGACAGATGGCCATCCCCAGGCCGATGCCGCTCCCCGGCGCTTTGGTGGTAAAAAACGGATCGAAAATCTTTTGTCGAACCGTTTCGTCCATGCCACAGCCATTGTCCTGCACAACGATCACCAGAATATCCGCTTCCGGGCGTTCAACGGTCAGCCGTATCCATGCACCGGTTTTGTCAGCGGCCTGGGCGGCATTCATTAACAGGTTGATCAGGACTTGTTCCAATGAACCCGCATCAAGCATGAGCTCGGGAAGATCCGCCGGGTAATCCATGGTCAGTTTTTGCCCCACACGCTTGAGCTCTCCGCTGCACAGGGTTTCGACCTGCTCCAAAACCTGATCCAGACGGCATTTTCGCAAACTGCCGTCCACAGTTTTGGGTCGCGCCAGGGTGTTCATGCTGGCCACGATTTTTGAAATACGCTGAGCGCCATGCTCCATATTGTCGATCAGTTGAAACAGATCCGCGTAAAACGCATCAAAGGACATCCCGAACCAGCACTTATCGTCACGCAACTGGTCACCGCTGGTAACGTGCGTCATAACGGCCGAAATGTAATTGCGCAAAATGGGCAGGTTGAAGGTAATGAAACCGTTCGGATTGTTGATCTCGTGCGCCACCCCCGATGCAAGCAAACCGAGCGAGGCCAGCTTCTCGCTGTGAAACAACTGCCGCTCAAGATTTTTTGTTTCCGTAATGTCCGAAATTTGAATGATGGCGCCGTCCAACCCTCCGGCGCTTTGGCACAGCGGGTAAACCGCCACGCGCTCCAACCGGTTTTCACCAAACAGGCCCGGACGCTCAAAGGTGGTCGATTGGCCGGAAGCAACCAGCTGAGGGATGCGGCACGTTTCGCAGTGATCGTCCCCGGCAAAGACATCGGGGCACCTGTTACCGATAATCTGGCGATAGTCATCGATGTGATAATAGGTCTTGGCGGCCCGGTTGATCATGCGTACCACCATCTTGCGGTCCACCATGATCAATGGGTCTTGAATTCCGTCAAAAACCGCCTGCAGCATGGTTTTGCTGCGGCGGATGAGCTCCTGGGCCTGCTGCTGTTCTGAAATATCCTGAAAGATATGACGCGTGGCAACCCGCAGGCCGTCATCAAGCTTCAACGGATCGCCGCTGTCACCGTTCAGAGCCGATTCACCGCGGCGCCGCTCCATGACTTCTATGTTGAGCTGCCGGTTGATCCGGGCCAGCTTGTGTGTTCGCTCTTTCACGCGACGCTGGAGATCCGCCCGCTCCTTTTCAAGGGCCCGCTCGCTTTGCTTTCGCCGGCGCAGCTCCTGAGACAATTGACGGTTGGAGACCATAAGGGCCCCGGTTCGGTCGGCAACCTGTCTCTCCAGCTCTTCGTTGGCGCGCTGCAGGTCGGCGAGGAGCTGCTGATTCTCCAGCGACAGGCGCCGCTTTTCCAACGCACCGTTGATGGCCCCAAACAGCACCTCCGGCGTATCCAGCGGCTTGGACAAGTAATTATAGACACCGGCTTCCCGCATCAAATCGACGGCGCTTTCAAGTTCAGCGTAACCGGTGAGCACGATGACGGCCACATGTGGATCGATTTCCTTAAGCTCGTAAATAACCTGGATGCCGTCCATTTCCGGCATTCTCAGATCGGTTACCACCACATCCGCGGGCTGCTCCCGGTAAGCGGCGATTGCCTCTGACCCGCTGCCCGCCTTCCGTACAAAAAAGCCTTCGCCATTGAGCATCAGGCTGAGCAATGTCTGGACTTCAAGCTCATCGTCGATGATCAATACAGATGTCATCTTATCTCCTTGTTAAAACGCCAATTCGCATTGAATTGATCATTGCAATGTCGGCCGCCCGAGGTAACGCGCTTGATCTCCTCGGTCAGCTCCTTCAGGGTGAAGGGCTTTTCAATATAGCCGCTCCAACGGTTTTTCAGGATTCGGATCACCATATCCTTGTCACCGAAGGCCGTCATGACGATCACCGGCAAATCCGCTTTTTCCCGATGGATCCACTCGACCAGTTCCATCCCGCTCATACCCGGCATCGCATGATCGGTGATCACCAGGTCGATGGAGGGCGACGCTTGCAGCACTTGCAGTGCGGCATCCGCGCTTGTCACCTCCCGGGTCTTATGGTGAAGGCAGTTCAAACCCCGGCGAAGGCTCTCCAACAGATCACGCTCATCGTCGACGATCAATATTTCCATGTTGTCCTCCATACGTGATGGAGTGTTGCAATTGGATGAGCGCCCGGTCTCATCCGATTTTACCCATAGCATGCCAGAGCATGCATCATGCCAGCGCCAACGCTGAACGGCGTTTTTCAGTTCCTAATAAAATCAAATGGGTTACATCTGCCGCAGTGCGTCATGGGTGGATGGCCGGCCGGCATGCCGAGGCAAGGATCGATCCAAAAAGGTGGGATGATGCATTCATCTTCTTTTTTTTCAGATAGTTATTCAACGCCCACCAGAATGGCAGAGGCGCACCCGTTGTCAGCCTCCTGTCGGCCAATGTGGCACACCGCGACTAACATTTTGATATTAATATATATAGACTCACCATGCCCCCAAGATGGCGCATTCGCGCCGCTACCTGGTGGTGACCCCCCGCTCTGAGACAACGATAAAGACATGTAATTCATTGAAATAAGAAGGATGCGGTATGCCACAACGCCGGCACGCGCATTGCTATAGACGTTAAGATAATGTTTTTGGACGGCGTTATCGGTCGTCGCGGTATCGCAATACAGCTTCCTCCCTCTAGCCTTGCCAAAAACATTATCTTAACGTCTATAACTGGGTAATGTTTTTGGACGGCGTTATCGGTCGTCGCGGTATCGCAATA
>JASFGJ010000106.1:0-9448 GCA_050123815.1 Desulfobacteraceae bacterium | reverse complement strand
CGGCTCCCAGCTCAAAGATCACCCCATGCCCGCCATAGACCACTACCGGCGCATTCAGCTGGCCCGTTACCTGATTGACGAGAACATCTCCGATGCCCACCGGTTCAGCTACGACGCGCAGCAGCGCATTGTCGATTTCGGGATCCCGGCCCAACGGCTCGATACGGTGATCAACAGCGGCGAACCGTTTCGTACGAGCGGCTGTGAAGGTTACGACGGCCAGGTGGCGTGCAATCGTCCCTATGCCAACTCACGGCCCGGGCCGGATATTCGGAATTTCCCGTTTGCCCCCACCGCGGATGATGTCCATCGCATTCGCCGGCAGATGGGACGTTCAAACGAATCGGCATACTGCAAAAAAGCTTCGTAAGTCTCATAATTGTGGCACAAGTTTCGCAATAACTAGTGTTCAATAGATAAGAGGCCTCACACGTTCCGATGGAACAATTCCGGGTTGGTCATGGGAATGCCGGCAGCTTGGAATTCTCATTGCAAGCCAGTCAAGCTGGCAGTGAGCCCGGCGGAATTTAATAGAAATATATTTAATTACAGTATGTTATGACCGGATTGGTTTCTATCCGGTACAGAGGTCGTTTGTCCTGAGCCTGTGGTGACGTTGATATTGGTCATACCAATTAACCGGATCTGTGTGGCGGCAGGCAGAATTCCAATCATCAAGAAGGAGGCGATTCATGAAAAAGAGCACAATGGTTAAAATTATTATCGCGCTGTTTGCAGTGATGTTTGTCATTTCTGCAACTCCGGCCATGGCGAAAAAGGTTTTGCTGAAGGTTCCGGTATGCTTTCCGACCGCACTTCCCGGGCTGGGTACCACCGCTCCCTGGTTGGCTCAACGTATCGAAGCGCTGAGCAACGGCGAAATTAAAATGAAAGTGTACGAACCGGGCAAGCTGGTCGCGCCGTTTGAGATTTTGGATGCCGTATCCAAGGGGAAAGTCAATGCCGGCTATGCCACTCCGGGTTACTGGCAAGGCAAGATTGCGGCCGCCTCTTTGTTTTCTGCCGTGCCGTTCGGCCCCGAGGCCGGCGAATACCTGGCCTGGATCTATCATGGCGGCGGACTTGAGCTGTGGCAGGAGATGTATGACAACGCCGGTTACAATGTAAAAATCCTGCCGTTCGGCATCATCGCCCCGGAAACATCCGGTTGGTTTGCCAAACCGATCGAGAGCGTTGCCGACCTCAAGGGGCTGCGCATGCGCTTTTTCGGTCTGGGCGGCCAGGCCATGCAGAAACTGGGTGTCTCCACAAGCTTGCTGCCCGGTGGCGAAATCTTCCCGGCCCTGGAAAAGGGCGCCATTGACGCCACCGAGTTTTCCATGCCGGCCATCGACCAACGCCTCGGCCTGTATAAAATCGTCAAGTACAACTACTATCCGGGCTGGCATCAACAAGCCACCGTTTTCGAACTGTTAATCAATAAAGACGTCTGGAACAAGATGAGCGACCATCAGAAAATGGTCCTGGAAGTCGGCACCCGCGCCGCCACCTTGGATGCCTTTGCTTATACCGAGGCCATTCAGGGACCGGTCATCAAGGAGAACGTGACCAAACGCGGTGTTAAGAACATGTACTGGTCTGACGACATGCTCAATACTTTCAAGAAAGCCTGGGATGAGGTGGTTGCCGAGCAGAGCAAAGATCCCATGTTCAAGAAAGTTTACGATCACCTGAACGCTTTTCGCGCCGAGTACAAATACTGGTCCGAATACGGCTTCTTGCCGCGCGGAGCAAAACAATAACACCGAACCCATTAGCGTCATTGGGCACAGCGCCGGCCGCATGAATATCATCCGGCCGGCGGCCCCCCAGTTTAAGGAAATGAAAGCGTTGCATAGCATGCCCCGGCGGTCGGATGAATATTGGCTCTGTTCGCTGGTGTTCGCTGGTACTCGGGCCCCGGGGCGGCTTTTACAATCTTGACCAATGGGCTGGTTGATGAATCCGGGATTGGTCAATCAGCCATTTGGCCAAAATTGAAATAATCCGACCAAGGAGTTCGTATGGAGTCTGCAATGGTACCTGAAAACAAATTCGCTGTCGGTCTTAACAATATTATTGAGACCATCGGTCGCTGGTGTTCTGCGCTCAACGTGGTTCTGATTGCGGCGATTATCATTCAAGTGGTTCTCAGATATGCCTTCGGACTGGGACTGGTGCAACTCGAAGAGCTGCAATGGCACTTGTACGCCGTCAATGTCATTTTCGGTATGGCTTACTGCCTCTCCGTAGATTCCCATATCCGGCTGGATCTGGTTCACGCCAAGCTCAGCCAACGCACCAGGGAGTGGATTGAGATTTTCGGCATCATCATCCTGCTGATGCCGCTGATCTATGTCATTTTTTATCACAGTATCGACTTTTTGTGGGAAGCGATACGCACCAACGAGCGTTCCGACTCGCCGGTGGGCCTGTGTTGCCGCTGGATTCCCAAGGGATTGATTCCCATCGCCATGATCATGCTGTTTGCCTCCGCGACAGCACGCGTTGTCAAAGGATTTCACTATTTGAAACACACCAAGAAGGGGGCCTAGCCAAGTGGACGCCAATAGTATTCTCGTCATCTTAATGTTTGTTACCTTCATTGCGCTGCTGTTTACCGGCTTTCCCATTGCTCTGGTCCTGGGCGGCGTCGCCATCATCTTCACTGTGGTCGGATATCTGGCCGACCTCTATTTAGACACCTGGACCGGATTGGATTTTGTTTCCGCCGGCATGATCGTCAATCGAATTTTCAAGCTGATGGACAACTGGGTCCTGGTCGCCATTCCCATGTTCATCTTCATGGGCCTGATGCTGGACCGTTCCGGTATCGCCGAAAAGATGATGAGCCGCATGCAGGCGCTTTTCGGCCCCGTACGCGGCGGTTTGGCCGTGGCGGTCACCGTTATCGGCATCGTGCTGGCCGCCTCCACCGGCATTATCGGCGCGTCGGTGGTTCTGCTGGGATTGCTCTCCATTCCGGCGATGCTCAAACAAGGGTATTCCAAGGCACTGGCCACCGGGACCGTTTGCGGCTCGGGAACCCTGGGGATTCTGATTCCGCCCAGCATCATGCTGGTCATCATGGCCGACCAACTGGGCTTGTCGGTGGGCGATTTGTTTATGGGGGCCGTGTTTCCTGGTGTTATTCTAGGCTCCTTTTACATCATTTACATCATTGCCTTTTGCGCAATGAAACCCAATGCCGCACCCCTGGACCCCAACCGGCCGCCATTGCGACTCAAAATGGTTTGGGATGTGTTTCTGACGATCCTACCGCCGGCGGCGCTTATTTTTGCCGTACTCGGCTCCATTTTCATGGGGATCACCACGCCCACCGAAGCCAGCGGCGTGGGCGCGTTGGGTGCGATGATCCTGGCTGCGATCAACAAACGCATCAACTGGAAAGTCATTAAAGAAGTTGCCGTGGCCACCTTTAACACCACCGGTTACATTTTCGGCATTTTCATTGGCGCGACCTGTTTTGCCGTTGTACTGCGCAGCCTTGGCGGCGACGAATTCATCGAGCAGGCCCTGACCGGTTTGCCGTTAGGGCCGTACGGCGTTATGGCGGTTATCCTGGGCACGGTATTCGCGCTGGGGTTTTTCCTCGATTGGATTGAAATTACCCTGATCATCCTGCCGCTGCTGGCACCGGTTGTTTCCGCATTGGGAATTGAGATCGATAACCACGGGGTAATCGACAATGCCGAACTGGTCTGGTTTGCCGTTCTGGTAGCGGTCAGTCTGCAGACATCGTTTCTTACGCCCCCAGTGGGATTTGCCATCTTTTATCTTAAAGGCGTGGCTCCCAAAGAGGTCGTTTTGTTGGATATCTACCGAGGGGTTGTCCCGTTTATCATCCTGCAGCTGATTGGATTGCTGATTGTGGCCATGTTTCCCCAACTGGTGATCTGGCTGCCGGCGGTGGCCTACGGCCTTTAATGCAAAAAGATCTTAATTCGCCCAAGGGGGCTCTTCAATATCTTATCATTCCCTCTCCTTGGGTTTCGAAAGGGGCGGTTGCATGCCGCCCCTTTTTTTATGTGCCCGGTTGCCTGGCCGTCCAATCCATGCACACGAATAACTCGGCGGCCAAGTCTGAAAAAACGGACACGCCGGCAGGGGCATTCGCGTCCCACGATATGAATACAAAAATTTTAAATGATATAAGTCAGATGAATTAAAAGACCGGTTCGCTGTCACTGTGTTTTATCGGAAACCTAAGTTCGGATGAAGCGTTAAAACCGGGAGTGTGTGAGAAAGCCACTGAAACATTATTAACCCGGCAATTTAAAGGAACACAGCCGTCATGCCGGACTTGATCCGGCATCCAGTGTACGCCTGGATTCCGGCGTTCGCCGGAATGACATTAGGTGTTGTATTTAATTGCCGGAGTAATAACAAAAAATCAGTGAACGTTTCGGAAGCACAAGTCTTTTTTTTCAGACAAGTCTGAAAAAAAAGACAAATTCCAGTTCGATTTTGGATTTGATTTAAAAGGATCAGAAGTTTGCGGTAGGGCCTAAAAAGGTATAAAGGTATTACCAATAAGCCTAAAATGCGATCCCATGCCGCTTGAGCAGTGCATAAAAATGGGAGCGGGATAGTTTGGACGTCTTTAATATCCGGCCGACGTCGCCTCCGGATGTTGTGATGAGATGTTCCAGATAAGCTTTTTCCATCTGCAGTTTGAATGCTTTGATGGTTGGAGGATTTTCCGCAAAAAGATGGTCGAGCTGAAAGGATTCCCGTTGTCTTGCAGATGGTTGTGGATCGGCCAGCGGGTTGCTGACCTTGTTGTCCAGCATGCTGCGGGCGACTTTGATTCGGATATCGGAGGGCAGATGCATGGCAAATAAGGTTGTGTCGTCACCGGATGCCACGAACGCCTGCTCAAGCGAATGGAACAATTCGCGGATATTGCCCGGCCAGGTATATCCTTTCAGGGTCTCCATCAGATCCGCATCGATCCCCTTGTGACCGATCTGAGCGCGTTCGCTCAGGTAGTTGATGTAATACATGGTCAGGGCTTTGATATCGTCCTGTCGTTTTCGAAGCGGTGGCAGATTCAGGGTGATGGCCTTGAGACGGTAAAACAAATCCTCACGGAAACGCCCTTTTTCAACCATTTTCGGTAAATCGCGATTGGTGGCGGCCATCAGGCGAAAGTCGCTGGATATTTCGCTGCGGGCGCCCACGGGTCGGAATTTGCGCTCCTGCAACACGCGTAAAAAGACTTTCTGGGCGTTGGGATTGAGTTCACCGATCTCATCCAGAAGCAGGGTTCCGCCGTCCGCCTGCTTGACCAGTCCGCTGCGATCCTGGTTGGCGCTGGTGAATGCGCCCTTTTTGTGACCGAAAAGGATGCTCTCCATGAGATGTTCGGGCAGGGCGGCACAGTCCACGACGATGAATGCCTTTTGGTTTCTTTTGCTGTTGCGGTGAATCGTGCGCGCGAAAAGCTCTTTGCCTGTGCCGGTCTCGCCGGTGATGAGCACACTGAAGTTGCTCTGGGATGCCATGGCGACCACGTCGAAGCATTTGCGCATGGCCGGGCTGTTGCCGATGACCCCCTCGGTGTTGAGCGCCACAAGCTTGGATTTCGTCTGTTTTTCGGTTCGGTAGCCGATGGCACGCTGAAGTGTCAGACGTGTTTGCTTGACCGGCGAGGGTTTGACAAGATAGTCCCACACCCCGCCCTGGATGGCCAGCTCGGCTCCGTCGGGATCTCCCTGGCCCGTCAGGATAATTACCTCCGGCTGTGATGGAGCATCCTTGATGCGCGGCAGGGCCGTCAAGCCGTCGCCATCGGGCAGCCGGACATCCAGAAACACAACGTCCACGTCGTTGGCCTCCAGTTTTTCCAGGCCCTGCGTGAGGCTGGCGGCGGTCAGGCACGACATCCCCATGCGCGTAATCATGCTCTCCATGGTGGTGCAGACTTCGGGATCGTCATCGATGATCAATATGTGCGACATGTGCTTTCTCTGCCCTTATCTCGTTAATTAATAAATCATGGGCCCAACACTTCGCGAATGGCTTCGGAAATCGTCGTCTTGTTATAGGGCTTGCTGATCAGTTTTTTGATGTTGGCGGCGGCATTGTCCATGCCCTCCGGTTTCTTGCGGCCGGTGACGATGATGATCGGAATTTGGGGATTTACGGTTTCGATCTGCTGAGCCAGCTGCAGTCCATTCATCTCCGGCATGTCGTAATCGGTAATGATCAGGTCGATGGGCTGATTGTCGGCAACAACGCGCTCGTAAGCTTCGCGACCGGTCGGCAGCGCCATGACGTTGTATCCCAGTTGTGACAGCACACGGGGAATCAGCACCAACTGATCCTGGTCGTCTTCGACAAATAGAATGGACTCCTGCCCTTTGCAGGCCTCTGCTTTCCGAGACAATTCCGGTATGGAGGCCGCCTCGAGCATCGGCAGATAGATCTCGAATGTTGTCGATTGGTTGGGGATACTGGAGAGGCGAATTGCGCCGCTGTGCCCTTTGACAATACCGTGTACGACGGCAAGGCCCAAGCCGGTCCCCTCTCCTTTGTCCTTGGTGGTAAAAAATGGATCAAAAATCCTGTCTTGAATGTCGTTGGCGATTCCCGGGCCGTCGTCGGAGATACGCAATTTGAGGTAGCAGCCGGGCGTGATATCGAGAACCTCCGAGATTCCTTGATCGATCTCGGCTTGTTTGAGTGCGACGGACAAGGTGCCGCCCTGGTCTCTCAACGATTGATACGCGTTGGTGCACAGGTTCATGACGATCTGGTGGATCTGGGTAGGGTCCGCCATGCACAGCGCCATCTCTGTGGCGATGTGTGTCTTGATTTGAATGTTGCGCGGCAGCGATGCTTCAAACAACGCGATGGCCTCCTGCACAACGTCGGATACCTGGATGGGTTTGAAACCCTCCTTATCTGTGCGGCTGAAGGAGAGGATCTGTTTGACCAACCGGCCGCCCCGGCGGGCGGCCTTCAGGCTGCGTCGTAAGTCTTTGGCGGCCAGACTGTCGCCGGCCAGATCCTCCATGGCCAGTTCCGTGGAATTGATGATGGAGGTTAGAATATTGTTGAAATCATGGGCAATTCCTCCTGAAAGCGTTCCGATGGTCTCCATTTTGGTAGACTCCACCAGCTTGTTTTCAAACATCACGTTTTGGGTGATGTCCTCTGCGGAACTCAACACCCCCATGACATTGCCCGTCTGGTCGTGCAGCGGCATCCGGTTGACTTTGAGCCATACCTTTTCGTTGTTATGCTTCCGGAGGGTCCATTTCATATGATAAACGGCGTGGTCCTGCTCGACCACCTCACGGTCGGTCTGGATGCTCAGTTCGGCGATTTCCGGATCGGGGATGATATCCCGGTCGGTTTTCCCGGCAATGAAGGCGAGGTCTTTGATGCCGAAAAAGTTGGCGAAGCTGCGGTTGGCGCCGATATAATTCAAATCCTTGTCCTTCCAATGGACATGCTGCGGGATATTGTTGAGCACCACCTGCAGCATCTGCTTGGATTCGCGCAGCTCTTTTTCGGTCAGCTTGCGGTTTGTAATGTCATGAATGGCCCCCACGATACCGACGATCCGGTCTTTGGTATTGGTGTAACTGGCCTTGTGCAGGATCACGTCCCTTGGATCCCCGCCATTGAGCTGAATCCGTTTTTCATAGATTCGGATATCGGTCGCGTTCAGCAGGTCGCTATCGATCTCGTCTGTGAGCTGTCCCAGGCCGCTGGTTTTCAACAGATGCGGCTCACACTCGAGGATCTGCCTGCGGTCGAGATCGAACCATTTTTCAAATGCCCGGTTCACACCCGTCAATCGTCCGCCGGCATCGCTGAAATAGAGGGGGATCGGAATGGTGTTCATCAGTTGGCGAACAAACGTCAATTGGTCTTTCAGTTTGCTTTCTGCCAATTTACGCTGGCTGATGTTGACGGTCAGAAAGATCAGGGTGATGGTGACCAGGACGACGCCGCCCACAAGAACCCAGAACAGCTGACGGTCGATTTCGATAAAGTACGAGGTGCGGTTGATCAGCTGGCTCTTGTCTGGAAGATTTTCCCGCGCAATTTTAAGTTTTTCCAGGACGGTATTGTCAAACAGGTAGGCCTCGTCGTTGGGTTTGACGATGGGGATGTTGATGGCGCTTTCGCCCTCGAGCACCCGCATGGCCATATGAGCGGCAGCTTTGCCATGCTCAAAACCATCGATCACCTTGCCGCCGACGGCACCCGATCCAACCAGGAATTTCCAGTTGCTGTAGATCGGTGCCTGGGTGACCTCCCAAAGGGTCTGCACGATTTCATTGGCCGTGTAGCGACCGCGTTGATGGTCCATGTAAAAGGGGATGAAATAGAAAAAGGCATTCTCGGCAACGGCTTCAGCATCTTGCGTCAGCTGCTCAAGGGTACTGCCAATCCGGATGTCAAACGGCGGAAGATCCGTCATTTTTTCAAAGGCTTTCAATACCTCTTTCCGAATGGCCTTGGCGGTGGTCTTTTCGTTTCCAATGATCAGGAACAGGATTTCAAACGGCGGGCGGTCCGTCATTTTATCGAAGGCGTTTAGAATCTGGCGGCGGATAGCCTTGCCGGTGGTGCCGTCGTCTCCAACGATGACGAATTTTTTACGATCGGGGTGAAATTTGCGGGCCAACTCCAGGTTGATCTTAATGTCAAAGGATTCAACCACCCCGGTAATGGTATTATAACCGCGAATGGAGCGGGGTGAAAAGTCATTGACACCGCAGAATATAATGGGAACACCGGGAAACAACTCTTTCTGAAACTGAAGCAGAAAATCAAATCCGTTGTTGTCCGATACAATGATCAGGTCAAATTCCACGTTGCGATACTTATGGGCGTAGAGCGCAAACAGATGCATTTTGACTTTCTGGTCATAGCGGATCTTCGTATCCATATACTCGATATTCAGATGGATGTTGCGGCCGCTTTCGGCAATGACGGACTTGATGCCTTCCAAAATCGTATCCGACCAGCGATAGCCGTTCTCATAGGAGTTCAGATAGAGCAGGTTGATCTTTTTGCGGCTTTCCGTCTGCGCGGAAACCGTTGGGGGCAAGCATCCAAGGATAACGAATAATATTATGGGTAGGTATAATCGTCTCATGACTGGTCCGTTCGGATGCAGAGAGAATGCGGGCAATCACCGAGAGCCCAGAATAATGAAGGCCTCCGCTTCTGTCAACCGCCTGAAAAACAGTGTTAAGTGATTAAGTGTTAAGTTGAGGAATTCTACAACACTTAAAACTCAACACTATCACAATACTACACCGATCGATAATCTTATACTTGTAACGCAATAAATATGCCATTACATTTAATCTGTTGGCGCACGATCGTCGTACGTAAAGCGTAGGGTCGGTCTCCGTGCCGGCCGGTAATAAAAATCGATATGAGCATAAGTCACTATTGC
>JASFGJ010000105.1:0-9534 GCA_050123815.1 Desulfobacteraceae bacterium | reverse complement strand
TGATTTAACGAGCCGTGATGATTCCTCAAATTCCGAGTGCCTGGATCAATTGCAGGAAGCAGCCGCCGCCGCCACCCCCGGAACCGCTGCTGCCGCTGGGCGTCGGGCCATCACTATCGCTACCGCTATCGAGCACAGCGGGACCGCCGACATCCCGAATGATTCCATCTGCGGTTAAATCATCGTCGCCCATTTCACCGTCAATAAGGTGCAGGGTGACAGTGCTGCCATTGAACACAGCACCGACCTGCAGACTGGATTCGTATTTAAAACGATACCATTGATCCGTCGGATCGTTAGGCAGGGGGCCGTATTTATAGTAAGAATCCAGATCGCTGGTTGTAGCATTGTCCGGCAGATGCAGGATCAGCCTTGTGGCGCCACCCGGGGCGATCCCTGTGATGGTAAACTTAAAAAAACCATAAGGAAAGTCAGCCCAGCCCGGGCTATCCCCAGGATGGGGATTGCCCTGGGCCTCGCAATTGCTCAGTGTTGTACCGGCCTCGGATTCCAGCGTTACCATTTGCGTCAGGTTGTGCATCCACATACAGGCGACATTGCTTTGCAATCGGTCCGGGGTACCGTCATTGTTACTGTCGCCGCCATTGGCCCCGGCATCTTCATCGCGATCGCTGATTCCATCGGCGTCCGTGTCCACCAAGGCAAAGGTGGCGGTGACCGTCTTTTCGGAATCAATATTGATGGAAGCGGGATTGGTCGAGCCGCTCAGATCGCCGCTCCAGCCGGAGAAAGACCAATAGGCATCAGCGGGATTAGCGGCTAAGGTCACGAGTGTACCGACGTAGTACGAACCTCCCTCGGGATCCATGCTCACACTGCCGGAGCCTACGGTATTGACAGTCAAATTGTATTGGCCCATTTCCGTAAAGGCGGCTGTAACATTTTTATCGGCATCCATTGTGATGGTGATTGGATTGTCTGAACCGCCCAGATCGCCATCCCATCCGGTGAAGGACCAGTACTGATTTTGAGGCGTTGCGGTAAGCGTGACTATCGTTCCATCATAATAGGTACCGCCCGGCGGATCAAGGGTGACAATGCCCGAACCGATGGCAGCAACCGACAAGTTATAATCTGCCATTTCCGCAAAGTTTGCAGTAATCGATTTATCCGTGTCCATAGTGATGGTCGTGGGATTGGTCGATCCGCTGAGATCGCCGCTCCAGGCACTGAAGGTCCAATACGCTGAAGGCTCGGCCCTCACTGTCACCGCCGTTCCATCGAAATAGGTGCCGCCCGGCGGATCAAGGGCAATGCTGCCCGAGCCGACTGTATTTGTTGTAAGATCATATTCAGTCAGCTGCACAAATGTTGCCGTCACGGTCTTGTCGGCATCCATGGTGATTGAGGCTGGATTGGCTGTACTGACCAGATCGCCGCTCCATCCGCTGAAAGCATAGCCGGTATCTGGTTCTGCGGTTAAACTGACAACGGTATTCTCATCATATGGTGGTGTACCAGGGACTCGTGATACGGTCCCATTGCCCACTGTGTTGATTGTCAAATCATAGGCTGGAATGACTTCAAGGCTAAGCTCGGTACCCGCATCTACCCCTACGATATGCTTTGCCGTCCACCCAGTGCGAGGAGGGGTGGCTACGTCTGCGGTATTGCCGACATGAAGCCCGTTGTTTGGCCCACCACCTATTGTTTCAGGAGTAGGTTCTGCGGGAGAAACGATCTTTGTGATAACCCACTTGGTACTACATCCCCGGTAGCCAATATAGTAGTCGTTGGCGGCATAATGATAGACAGGCATCGGTACATCAGCGTACTTACCTTCGCTTTTGCTTGTAATGATATCGCCCCAGTAGATATAAATGCCATTGAGTTCCGGAAAGTCAGAGGTTACCCGGTAACTTAAAGCCAATGCATCCACACTGGTCCCGAAAAGCAGTAACAAGCCAAGGAAAAAAACTCTCTTCGTTTTCATGAGGCCCTCATCGTTGTGTGGATGATATTCCCTTCGCTTAAACGGATAACGGTCTTCAAAGCTTTGCGTGGAACGGCTATTGCAGCGAAATCCGTTAACTTAGTTGTGTCAATTCATGGAGAACATTTCGACAAAAGCATCGTGGGCAATGCCAAGGGTTTACCTGCAGGAGGATGGCAAAATTTGTTGAGCACCTCTCGCTGAGCTCACGATGAAATTAAATCACCTGGAACATTGGTTGTTTAGTACGGGCAGAATTTATCTCAGCAACCCATGTTCGAGGCAGGTGACTTATTGATACACTGTCAGCTACCTTTTTCCGATAGGGTAAAAGTATTCGATGTTCCAATTTTAAACGCAACGGTTTTGCTGTATAGTTCGATGGCAGCGATCAGCTGCGATTCAGGAACTGATTCATTCTATTTTCAAGGTGGAACAAGGTAGAAAGTCTCAGCGCACTACACTCGTGGCGTGCGCAGAGACCCTAGCACACCGGCAACTCCATGTCAAGCACCAAACTACTTAAGCTATTGATATTAATTTATTTACATGTTATCTCGTGACGGAAGTCACTGATTTATACGGCAATATTATCAATCGAAACCAGATCGCACCCTTTTTGGGCAATTTTGTTCATTTTTAACGCTTCCGGGATTTAACAGCTCCAATTTTTTTCATAGGCAATGGCCAATGCGTCTGCCTCGCAGCCACCAACGCCCATAAAGAATTTGGACTGTCCTCATATTCTATGCTATAAGATTTTCATGTGCTTTCAAGGAGCGCACTGATTCAGGTGATATCTGCTCTACCTTACGATTATAGGCTTCCGGCGGGCAGATACGATCAATCACCCTTGCGATACCGCTCTTAATTAGTTTTCATATTATTTTATTATCAAGCAGATCACCCTTACTTTGGCGAGATAAACCGCCCTGAGCAAATGGCAAGTCGTGCGGTTTGGATGCAAGGCCGCCGGTATCTTCACGGCGCAGGCGACTTCCACTCAAACGTATAACGAAAATAGTCGAATGATCGTTAAAACAATCGGATTTTTTCTATTCTCCGTGGGTTTGCTAGTATATCACGCCGGGTCAATCCAAGCGATTCAAGATCAGCAGATCTATCTTCTGCCGGGAGTTGAAACCGAGGAGGTTGTTAGCCAATGGTTGCTACGCATGGGGTATCATCTTGACCGTACCACAACAGACGGCCACGGTGTGCGGCTATTGGCCCAAAAAGGCCATAGACGCTGGTCAATCACGCTTTGGCCTCATTCGCCGCTGGCCACAAAGGTTAAGGCGACATACGCTGTTGATGGAAAACCCGACCCCTCTCAACTGCATCACCTCTGGACGCTGCTTGGCGACCACACGCAGTCCATTATGGGGGATCTCCCGGAAGACCCCCAGACCATGCCGGAGGCCATTTTGTCCAAAAGTGAATCGGTGGTATGCATCTACACCGGTTATCCGGAAAAACCGATGCGGATCTCGGGTTTTATCATTGACACAAAAGGATTGATTGCTTGCACGGCCCATGGCCTGAGCAACATACGCCAGTCAATCACCGTGGTGCTGCATGACGGGCGGGAATTACCGGGCCGGGTAGTAAAACTGGATAAAAGCTGCGATCTCTCCCTGGTGGATGTAAATACTGAACTGCATACTTCCGTTCTTTTGCTTAAAGGCCGGGACCTGTGCGGAGAGACTGAAATTTTGTACAATGTGGTCTGCAAGCCTCAGTCGGAGAGCTTCATCACTTCGGGTATGGTTAGCGGGTCGCTGCGAAGAACGGGAAATCAACTGTTGTGGCAGGTCAATATGCAAATTTTTCCAGGCAGCAGTGGAAGCCCGGTTTTTGATAGTCATGGAAACCTGGTGGCCGTGGTCAAAGGGCGCTATCGTGACAGTGGCACTGTTGGCTTTCTCATACCATTTGGGTCTCTCATGAAATTTTTAGGAGATTATCCAAAATGAACTACGGGCGGTACAAAATAGTAGATCGGTTGGGCTGGGGAAGTATGGGAGAGGTCTATCTTGCCCATGACCCTCATATCGACCGCAAGGTCGCCTTAAAAGTGCTCCACAAGAAGCACCTCTCCGACAAGATGATCATCAAGCGATTCGCCAAAGAAGCCAAGGCCATTGGGCGACTGGCCCACCCTGATATTATCGGCGTTTATGACGTCGGCCTGGATCATGGAACCATCTATATCGCCATGGAATATGTCGAGGGGAAACCTCTCAATGAGGTAATGAAATCACGGAAACTCGACATGACAACCATCGTGAAAATCTGCAGGCAAGTGGCGGTCGCCCTGGACTATGCCCATAAACAAGGTATTGTGCATCGGGATATCAAACCCTCTAATCTGATGATCACGGACAACTGCCAGGTTAAACTGACCGACTTCGGCATCGCCCGCTTTAACGACGCATCGCTCACTCGCCAGACGCACATGGGTGATGTTCTCGGTACACCAGCGTATATGTCGCCGGAACAAATTGACGGAGAGCCAATTGATCATCGTTCCGATCTATTCTCTTTAGGAGTTATTCTTTATGAACTGGTGGTTGGACAGCGCCCCTTTATTGGCGATAAGATCTCGGCCGTGTTAAACGCCATTACTCAACAAAGATTTATACCCCCCAAAAAGGAAAATCCTTCCATTTCCTCGGATCTGAATACTCTTATCCTCAAATGCATGGACAATAATCCGGACCGCCGCTATCAATCGGGGGCTGAGTTGGCAAAGGATTTGAGCGCCCATCTTCCCAATGAAAAGACCGATTCCAAACTACTGAAAAGCGCTAGAAGATACAAGCGCTTTGTGTGGTTAGCCATCCTGATGGCAGCCGGCGCGCTGTGTTGGCAGGGCTATCATTATATGACTGCAAATCAACCGGTAACAGCATTGGTGAGTATCAGCAGCGATCCCTCCAATGCCAGCATTTATCTCGACAATACGCTTAAAGGAAAAACTCCCATGCGTTGCGAGGTACCGTTGGGTATATATGATATCCGGTTGACCTTGACCGGACACTACGAAAGTGAGGCCCAGATAGATGTCAATGAATCAGGGGAAATACCCGTGCATTTAAGATTACTTCCAAAAGAATGAACACCCAAGGGGGATCGACCATGAGGCGATTTATACAGTGGATATCAAAAGGTTGTCGGCTTGCTATTCTGGTGGTCTTGGCCTCGTGCTGGCCGGCCTATTCGGCAGGCTTGACAAATCTGCCGGCGCCTGACTTTGCGCTTAAAGACATCAACGGCAACACCCATCAGCTCTCATCGCTCAGAGACCGCCCCATGGTGGTGCTCTATTTTTTCGATGCAGACTCCAAACCCAGCCATGACGGGCTGATCTCTCTGAATCAATTGTGTGCAAAGTACCGGCAGGCTGATCTGGAGGTGTGGGCCATCACCAAATCCGCCAAGGCCGACATCGACCGCTTCATACCACACACCCCAATCGATTTTCCAATTTTGATCGACAACGGCACGGTAAGCCAAAATTATAAGGCGGATCGCATCCTGCCCACCACTTGCATCCTGGGACCGGATTTGAAAGTAATGGACCTGTTGCACGGCGGGGGCAAATCCAGTGAGATAATGCTGGTGCGGCTGGCCCAGCGCTCTTTGCAGCATCGCAAAAGCGATTTTGCCCAAGCCATCAGTGAAACGGTGATGCAAAGCAATCCTGAAAGCATATCTGCACGCGTTGTGAACGCCTATGCCGCTCTTGATCAAGGCAAGCTGGACAAATCTGAAAGTGGTTTTAAACAATTGGCCGGGCAAGGCGGAGAGGCTCAGGCGGCCGGCAATGAAGGCCTCAGCTATGTGGCCCTCCAAAAAGGGCAGGCCCAAAAAGCGCTCTCGTTGGCCGAGAAAGTAGAACAGACCGACCCCAGCCGGGGTTTGGCCAATGTGATCAAGGCAGAGGTGTTCTATAGCCAAAACAAAAAGCAAGCCGCTGAAAGCGAATATCAAAAGGCCATAGACAAAAAAAATACAGCGCCCCATCATCGCGCCAAAGCTTACAACCAGCTGGCGCGGATACGGTCCAATCAGGGCCGTTTGCAGGAATCCGAATCGCTTTATCGCAAGGCTGTGGCTATCGATCCTTACTACATCGAAGCGACGGCCAACCAAGGGTTGATCCATGAAAAGGCGGGCCGTTTCGACTTGGCGCTGGCCAGTTACAACAAGGCACTGAGCATCGATAAAAAAGATATGTTTTCGTTGGTGCTGCAAAAAAAACTGTTGGCTATGGTGCAACTTGAGCAAGACAGTAAAGAAAAAAATCGCATCGACAGGCTGGTCAAAGATCTGGCCGCCAGGTATCGCAAGCGGCAGCAGCAAAAAAAGGAAACTGTTCAAGATTCATGGACCTCGCGGCCCATGGTGCTCTCTTTCATTAATTTTACCGAAACCGGCGGATTGCCGGTGCGAGACGGCTTTTCGACCGTATTGACCGCTCAGCTGGCCGAGACCTTGAATGCCTCGGGCCGGGTGCGGGTAGTCGAGCGCGTTGTTGTCGACAAACTGCTTCAGGAGCTGAACGTAGGGTCTTCTGAGCTGGCGGACCCGGCTACCGCTCTTGAATTGGGCAAAGTGCTGTCCGCCAAGTTGATCAGCACGGGATCGCTGTATTACTTTAATGAGAACTACCTTTTAACCATGCGCCTGGTTGATACGGAAACCACGCATATCGCTAAAGTGATCACCGACAACATTCCCGGCACCGGCTCGGCCCAAAATGATGTGCACCGGTTAAACCGCAAGATTCTGACCACCATTATTGAGAAATACCCACTGCAGGCATATGTCGTCCGGGTCGAGAACGATGAGGTGATGGTGAATCTGGGCGCCGGTCAGGGCGTGGTTCCGGGCACTAAATTTGACATCATAGAGCCGGGGGTGCCTGTGCGGTATCGCGGCAAGGAACTAAAAGGCAAGCCCAAGGTGATCGGGCAAGTTGAAATCGTCAACGTTGATGCTGATTTTTGCCAGGGCCGAATTGTGCAGAACACCAGGCCAATTGTGCAGGATGACAAACTGCTCGAAAAAGTGATCGGTTTAACCAGGAGCAAAACATGAATACAAAGCAGTTATTCATAGCCAAATGGTTGTACTTGTCTGTTCTGCTATGTGCGTGTGCCACGAGCCCTTCGGGTGAGTCATCCCGGGGCGTACCCTCGACAGTGGCGGTGCTGAATTATGAAAATTTAAGTCTTATGAATTCCGCCCATGCGGATTTGTCGGAACTGCTGACCGCAAAAGCCATAGAAACCATAACCAATGCGGGACGCTACGATGTTGTCGAGCGGCAGCATCTGGCCACGGTACTGGAAGAATTAAACCTTGGTAGCTCCATGTTGGCAGATCGGCAAACCCAATTAAAATTGGGCGAAATCACCGGCGCTAAGTTGATGGTGTTTGGCAGTTATCAGGTGCTCGGAGATCAACTTCGTCTTGATATCAGGCTGGTGGATGTTCAAACCGGCCACGTTATCAACGCCGTAAGCCATACGGCAAGCAAACACAACCTGAACGGATGGCTCGATGCATCGTCAAAATCGATCGCAGCGCTTTTACGCAATTAAACTGGGCAGTATTTTAAGCAGAATAACGGACCTTCCAATCGGGGCTCACGTCCCGCAAAAGGTGCGGTACGGCTGCGCCGAGGGAGGTGCCGGCAGGTGATAGCCCCCCTGTTCCGGCGGATCCTGGAAGGGTTGGGCCAGAACACCTAGCAGCTTATCCATGACCGAAAAATCGTTACGCTCCACAGCTGCCGCCAAGGCCTCCTCCACCCGGTGGTTGCGGGGGATGACCGCCGGGTTGTGGGCGTTCATCAGCCGGCGGGATGCTTCCCAGGAAACGCGCTGCCGTTTCAACCGGGCCTGCCAGCGCTCGAACCACTGCTTAAAATCCGCGGCCCGGAACACGGAGGCCTGGGGCAAGACACCGGATGCCAGGTCACGGAAGGTGTTGCTAAAATCCGCGCCGTACCGGTGCATGCAATCGAGCAGGGCCATCACCAGGGCATGGTCTTCCGCCTCCTGGGTCAACAGGCCCAGCTTGGCCCGCATGCCCGCCAGCCAGTATTGACCGAAGGTGTCTGAAAAGCCGGCGACTGCCTCGCCGGCCATAGTTAAGGCCTTCTGCGAATCCTCGTGAATCAGGGGCAACAGCGTCTCGGCAAACCGTGCAAGATTCCATTGGGCGATCACCGGTTGCCGGCCGAAGGCGTATCGGCCGCCGTGATCGATGGAGCTGAAAACGGTATTCGGATCATAGCCGTCCATGAAGGCGCAGGGACCGTAGTCGATAGTTTCACCGCACAGCGCCATGTTGTCCGTGTTCATGACGCCGTGGATAAAGCCGACCATCAGCCAGCGGGCCACCAGGGACGCCTGTCGCTCCTTGACAGCCTCAAGCAGGGCAAAATACGGATTCACGTCGGCGGCCAGATCGGGAAAGTGGCGACGAATGGTATAATCGGCCAACGCCCGGATCGCGTCGGGTTTGCCTGTCGCTGCCGCATACTCGAACGTGCCCACGCGAATGTGGCTGGCTGCCGTGCGGGTGAGAATCGCCCCCTGCAAAGTGGCTTCACGAAACACGGGCTCGCCGGTGGTCACTACGGCAAGGCTGCGGGTTGTCGGTATGCCCAGGGCGTGCAGGGCTTCGCTGATGATATACTCCCGAAGCATCGGACCCAGGGCCGCTCGCCCGTCTCCCCGCCGAGAAAATGGGGTCCTGCCGGATCCCTTGAACTGGATGTCGAAGCGCTCACCGTCCGGCGTCACTTGCTCGCCCAGCAATATGGCCCGCCCATCGCCCAGCATGGTAAACGAACCGAATTGATGCCCCGCATAGGCCTGGGCAAGTGGCTCGGCCCCCTCGGGGATCCGGTTTCCCGAGAAAATGGCTGCGCCCTCGTCACCCTCGAGGGCATCGGGGTTCAGCCCCAGGGATCGCGCCAGCGCTTCATTGAAAACCATGAGTTTCGGCGCGCGCACCGGTGCTGGATTCAGCCGGACATAGAAAACATCCGGAAGCTGTGCATAGCTGTTCTCAAATCTCCAGCCGGCGACCGGTCGGTTTTGTTTGCTGCTGGGCAACATCGTCGATTGATACCTCCCCAATTAAGCGTATGCCAACAAAATATTGGGCTGGGATGGCCGGAGGTCAAGAGATTACATGCACAAATTGACGCTTTTTTTGGGGGAAGGCGGGTCGCCCCCGATGGCTTCAAGCCCGGTGGTGCTGACAACCGAATCCCCGGGAGTCACGGTAAAGGGTAGTTGGGTGCTGTAATCCAACAGACTGTCGTAGTTATTTGAATCCGAGTGATACCCCTGGCTTGCAACCACACGCGGGTTCACCATGGTGCCGTTCAGATCATCCCTGACCCCGGCTGCGTGAACATGGGAAATGGAGACAATGGTAACAGGACCCACCACCCAATAGTCTCCATTGACGAACTGCCCATATTGATGTTGGGCATTAAACGTCCAGGTAATACCGTACTGGGTGATACTTGATGTGTATCTGATTTGAAAAAT